>DLGO01000052.1:16594-22655 GCA_002482725.1 Bacteroidetes bacterium UBA7692
TCAGGGTAGTGAAGTCGTCTAAGCTTATCATGAGCATGGACCACCTGGACATGGACCATAGCCCGAGGCAGACAAACGAACAGGGGCAAGTAAACGAAACTAAGGAAAGCTATGAGCAGCAGGAACTAAGCCAGCTGCTGGTAGAGGATGTATGGAAAAGCTTCGGCGAAGACCTGTACGCAAAAAAACTGGGCACAAGCCACCACTTCACCAACTTCAGCCCCGTGCTGGATGGTACTGTGGTACATGTGAAAATGCTGTCGGGCGTGCAAAAAGCTCAATTAGAAGGCCTTGCCGATTCTCTTATAGCGGCTATATTCCGCCGCTGCGGGCAAACGGTATCTTTCGAAGTATCGGTAGACGAAAAGCAGGAAGTGGCCAAGAAATTCTACTACACCTCCAAGGAAAAGTTTGAGCGCATGATGGAAAAAAACCCGAATGTGAAGCTGATGCAGCGCCTTTTAGGACTGGAACTGGACGAATAACTACCAAATAAGCCCAAAACCACCCTATTATTATTTCCTTTTCCACACAATGTAAATTCTTCTATAAAAAAAGCGGCTTTTCTGCTATTTTTGCGGCGCTTTTTGGAAGGAAGGCATAGAATCAGATATAAAACATGGCAAATCTTAAAGAAGTCCGCAACAGGATCAGCTCGGTAAAAACTACACAGCAGATAACCAAAGCGATGAAACTCGTAAGTGCGAGCAAGTTGAAACGTGCACAGGACCGCATTACACAAATGCGCCCTTATGCCTTGAAACTGAACAGCATATTGAGCAACCTGATGGCAAGCCTGGAGGGAGAAGAAATATCCCTGGAGCTGAACAAAGTAACTGAGAACCCTAAGAATGTATTGGTGGTGTTGCTTACTTCCGACAAAGGACTTTGCGGTGGATTCAACTCAAACCTGATAAAAACCACACGTAACCTTATCAATGCCAAATACAGCGCGCAAGCGGCTGCGGGCCATGTTACCATTATGCCTATCGGCAAAAAAGGGTACGACTTCTTCAAAAAACTACCGAACCTTAAATTCGATACAACTTACATTGGCCTTTACAATCACCTTAGCTTTGCTACCTCTACCGAAGTAAGCAAAACGCTTACCCACGATTTCCTTGCGGGTAAATACGATGTGATAGAAGTAGTATATGCCAAGTTTGTAAACGCAGCTACGCAGGACTTTTCTGTAGACCGCTTCCTGCCTGTGGCAGAAGCTAAGGTAGAAGCAACTACGCCTACCGGCAAAAAAGCTAAAAAGAACGACTACATATTCGAACCGGACAAACAGCAATTGCTGGAAGAACTGGCTCCGAAAATCCTGAACACATCCTTCTTTCGCGCGCTATTAGATACTAACGCATCTGAGTTTGGCGCACGTATGGTGGCCATGGAAGCAGCAACCAACAACGCACAGGAACTGATAAAAAACCTGAGCATACAGTACAACCGTGAGCGCCAGGCAGCCATCACCAAAGAGATATTGGAGATAGTAGGCGGTGCAGCGGCACTGGACAACGGATAAGCTATTTTAAACTACTATAGAGAAACGGAATTCTGCTGGGCAGGGTTCCGTTTTTTGTTTTGGGACGCTGCCAGATATAACAACAAATAAAATATATCTTCTAGAAGACAACAATATTATAGTTATCCTTAATTTAGGCACTATTAACTCAAAATTAAAAAATTCAGGGCTATGAGCAAAAAAATTGCACCTCAAGACAATAAGGCTAACCAAAGTAATCCTAACAAAGGTACTCCTGGTACAAACAAACAGCATGACCAGAATCAGGGAAACAGAGGCAAGCAAATGAATCCTAACCAAACAGGTAAAAAAGGCTAACAATTAGCTTTTATTACTCCCTTTTAAAAACAGGAATTAAGCATTGACTTAATTCCTGTTTTGCTTTTATATCGGATTTGATTTGATTAACTTAGAGCCTGAAAAATGGACAACTTAAAGCTCTTAACTGCCGGCTATCTTGAAGCTTATTCTAATCAGATTTCACTTGATTGGGATGTTTCACTTAGTAGCCTAAGCGCTAAAATCCACTTTCTTAAAGAGGATTTTGAATACTATATACAATCATCTGCTACGTACTCATCCAATATAGAAGGTAATAGCATAGACATAGACACCTATCTTAAAAACAAAAAGTTTAAGATTAAGTCCAAGCCAAAAGAAATGACGGAGATAGATGACCTTATTGCGGCATACAATTATGCTATGAAAAGTGAGCTGAATGAAGCTACTTTTCTTGAATCGCATAAAATACTGAGCAATACCATTCTGTCGCTAAAGAGCCAGAGAGGCAAGCTCCGTAACCAGCAGGTTGGTATATTTAGCAATGGAAAGGTAGAATATATGGCTGCGGAACCCACAGATGTAAAACCAGAATTTGAAAAGCTTTTCACTGATATACAGGTATTGCTTACAAGGAATCTAAATCATAAAGAGGTATTTTACTATGCCTCTATGATGCACCTTATTTTTGAGAAAATCCATCCTTTTATGGATGGTAATGGACGTGCTGGGCGTCTGCTGGAAAAATGGTTCCTTGCGAAAAAGCTAGGTGAAAATGCATGGTCGATTCCAAGTGAAAAATACTATGCTACCCACAGGTCAGAATACTACGAAAAAATCCATATCGGCTTCAACTACTATGCCTTGAAAATGGAAAGGTGCATTCCTTTTTTATTGATGCTGCCGAGGGCAATGGAAGTATAAACACACATAACTAAAGAAATAATCAAAAGCCAAAAATCAGCACTGAAATAAGACAGTGCAAGAAACCAAGGAATGGAATTAACGAAGGAGCAGGTTGCCATTATTAACTCAACAGGCAATATCAAGATAAATGCGGTGGCCGGTTCGGGCAAAACCACTACCGTAATTGAGTATGCCAGGACAAGGCCAAAGAGCAGTAGTATATTGTACATTGCTTTCAACAAGTCTGTAAAGCTGGAGGCGGTAAAAAAGTTTGCTGAAAAAGGACTAGACAACGTAACCGTAGAAACAGCGCACTCCCTGGCACACAGATATATAGTGCGCGGCAGCATCTACACCGTGCGAAAGCAGGCTTACAAAACCAACGAAATAGTAGAACTACTGGGCCTGCAGGGAGGCAAAGAGAAACATACGGAATATGTTATTGCCAACCACATCAATAAGTTTATTACCTACTTCTGCAACAGCGACAAAAGCAAGACAGAAGAACTGAATTACCTGGACATTGTTTCAGATGAAAAGGCGCGTGCTTTTGTAAAAACTTTCTACGATTATATAAAAGCACAAACGCGCCTGCTGCTTAAAAAAATGAATGACGGGAAAATAGAGATCATCCATGATTTTTATTTAAAGAAATTCCAGCTATCGGGGCAGCAGCTGAACTACGATTACATACTGTTTGATGAAGGGCAGGATGCCTCCGCTGCCATGCTGGATATATTCCTGAAACAGCGCGCCACCAAAGTAATTGTGGGCGATACCCACCAGCAGATCTATGGCTGGCGCTTTGCGGTCAACTCCCTGGAAAAGGTCGGCTTCACTACTTATCACCTTTCCACCAGTTTCCGCTTTGCTCAGGATATTGCAGGCCTTGCCATGGGCGTGCTTCAATTGAAAACACATATAGACGAGCACTACCAACCCATAACCATACAGGGCAAGGGTAGCAACAAGGGCGTTAAGTCCAAGGCCATACTTGCCCGCACCAATCTGGGGCTGTTGCTTAAGGCTATTGAGTTTATTACCGAGCATAAAAAGGTAAAGGATATTTACTTTGAAGGTAACATCAACTCCTACACCTATGCCGACGATGGGGCTTCGCTGTTTGATGTCCTGAATCTTTACAACAGTAAATTTAGCCTGATAAGGGATAAGCTGATAAAGGGCATGAAAGACCTGGATGAGTTGGAAGACTACATAGAGAAAACCGAGGATGTGCAGTTGGGGTTAATGGTAGAAATAGTGAAAGAATATGGCGATGAAATACCTGGCATATTAAAAACACTGAAGGATAAGCACGTAGAAAATGATGATAAGGATAAAGCCGAAATGGTATTTTCGACCGTACACCGTTGCAAGGGTATGGAGTACGATTCGGTGCAATTGGTCAATGACTTTATAACAGAGGCTAAGCTGGAAAAACAGCAGTCGGGCAAAAGCCCTGAAGAGGTAAATATTGCCAAGCTGAACGAAGAAATAAACTTGCTGTACGTGGCAGTTACCCGAACTAAAAATGCGCTGTATATACCCGAGGAAATGATGCCGGCAGATTTCCCTGATTCGCCGCGCATACATGTAATACCAAAAGAAGTGACAGAAAGTAAAACCACCACCACACCTACCACAAAAAGAGCGCCTAAGAAAGAAACGCCTAAGGCATACTCTGTTGAGCGTTTCAGGCAAGACCATAAGGATGCCTACGAACCATGGACCAATGATGCCGACAGCGACCTTACCATTATGTATGCGGACGGTATAAGCCTGAAAGAAATAGCAGAGCACTTCGGCAGAACAAGGGGCGCAATAATAGCACGCATCAAAAAATTGGAAATAGAAGATCTGAACAGGTAATAACTATGCCACTAACTTATCCAACCTTTCATCTTCTCTAAAGCTAGTAGCTCCTCTTCAGTAAGCCCTTTTACGGCTATTTCCACAAGCCCTTGACTAAACAAAAAACTATTCATCTCAAACCTTATTTCAACCTCACCTTTTACAATCGTCTTAAACAATACTCTTTGGGGTACATAGGCGGGTACAGGAAAATTAAACTGCTCATCTGTACTTTCAGTATATATCACTAAGGGCGCATACCCCAAATGGACGTCCTTGAATGGCCTACGCAGGATAACGACAAAGTTTTCGAAAATATAAATGTCGCCATACTCGTTGTAGGTAGCAAGCCCCTTGCTTAAATAGCGAAACTTAATTTGCTTATCTGCTACTCTCGTATAAGTAGCATGTATCACAAAGCGCCTGAATTTGGCATTTCCCTCTATTCCTCGTAGCATCAACACCACCATTCTTATCACCCTGCTAACCAGCCAGGATCCAACAAAAACAGCAATCATAAATGCTAATCCCTGAAGTACAATCACAAGTGGAAGTTATAGGGCGAAATCCTAATTCTTAGCATACAGAATATTACCCCAGCTATAGTAAAACTTAGGAGGATTCACCACAGCAGCAGCATCTGCGATGCCATCCCAATCGCCTGCAGCCGGTGCAGTAGCATTGCCATCGGCGTTGGTATCGCCCCCATGCGCATCGTCTTTGTAGCTGGTAAAGTATACGCCCGGTAGGTCTTTGCCTACCAAGGTAGAATTATCGCTGCGTATAGTTATTCCCGGACCGTAGTCGTTGCTCAATGCCACAAACTTGATGATGACACCTTCGCCCACAGTAAACGTAACAGGGTCTACCTGTCCGTTGTGCGCGGCATTAAGTGGCTGCGTATGGTAGTAGGCATAAAAAACAAAAGGCACCTCGTTTTCCAGCCATGTAAGACTGGCGCCCGTGCCGCAACAGGTAGCATTTACAAATATGCCATTGTAAGTGTTTTTTTGGCTGGCATCAGCAGGATTGTGGAACTGGTTAGAGTTGTCGATATCCATTGCTTCATTGATGGTAAGCGGCTTCACGTTGTTATAGAAAGTATTGCTGTTCAGAGTAGTCCTTTCCACCGATCCGAAGTAGTGCAATACGCCTTGGCCTGCCACATCTGCCGAGCCTTTATTGTTGGCAAAAGTGCAGTTATTAAATGCTACATCATTTGCATTTATCTCGAACAACGCCAAACCCGAGCCGCTGCCATTATACATAAATTTGCAGTGATTGAACACGCTCTGCCCTGCATCCAAAGTTATGTAAGACCAATCACCGGCAGCAGGGGCAGTAGCCGCTCCATCACCATTGGTATCGCCACCATTGGCATCGTCGCGCTCTGAGGTAAATATGATTGGGTTAGAAGCCGTACCATTGGCCAGTATCTTTCCACTGCCGGACACCTGCAATACAAAAGCCGCACCTGCTGACTTTTTCGGGAATTTA
>DLGO01000060.1 GCA_002482725.1 Bacteroidetes bacterium UBA7692
GCAGCCTTAAAAAGAAAATACAGCGCTTGATTTTTGGTTACCTTTTCATCAAGGAAAAGGTAAGGCAAGAAAAAACTACATTGACCAAATCCCGCGTGTGACATACCTTTCATTGTTATTAAACCATTCTATTGGTATTACTACAATCACATATCACCAATCCATCTACTCCCCTTCATCACCTTACTCGTAAACCTCCCCTCCGCAGTTTCTACAGTTACCATATAGATACCCACAGGCCATGCACCCGTATCTATTGTTTTGCCGGCGCCGCTTATCACCTTCTCGCTGTATAGCTGCTGTCCAATTGCATTTGTAATGCTGATGGTTACAGTTTCGCTGGCTACGCCCGACAGGTCCACCGTCACCAATCCATTGGTAGGGTTAGGATATACCGCAAAGCCCTTTGCCGCAGGCGTATTCGCTATACCCGTAGCAAAGGTCGTATCTACATTCCACGCATACTCTATGGTAGTAGTATCAAACACCAACTTGGCATAAAATACGCTCAAGTTATTTACAGTATCTGCATACCACTTTTGCTCAAACTGCGACTGGTGCACCAATGCCCTAAAGTTGCTGAAGCTGCCATATAGGGCAGAGTCGCCAACTACTATTGCGTATGCCTGCCCACCGTCCATGGTGCATGCTGCTATTGTGTTTATACTATCCAGGCAATGGCGGCGCACAGCCACATAGTTCTGCTCCTGCCTGCCCAAAATCCACATGCTATCCGTAGCCACTTCATCATAGTCCCCTGCCTTAAAGTGCAGCGCTACTTCAGGATTTTTGAATGGCAAAGCCGATGAGTATGGCTCGGGGCGGTACATGATAAGGGCGGCATTTTTTTTCTGTGCTACATAAGGCAGGTGTTCATTGGCATTGCCTTCGGTACGATCGCCCCACTGTGCAGTTACTATACCCGATGCTGTAAATACGGCTGTAGTACCCACATTGGCCACACAGGGAAACTGCTGGTAGCCCAGCTTTCCTTTCCAGAAATCCTTCAGCGATGAAAGCGTGATTGTTTTGTGCTTGTACAGCACCACATCCTGCCCGCATATAAGTGAACTTTTGGAAGCTACGGTAAGGCTGTTTGAAAGCAGTACAACAGCACCTACAGGCAAGGTTGAGAACTTGCGGAACGGCGCAAAATCTACATGGTGCCACAGATTGGAATCTATCAGCAACTGAGCCGTTTCGCCTGCCACCTGCGGGTGAAAGTATGCCCCCGAGCTCCATTGAAACAAAGTCCTGTCCAGCGGTGCCAGCCCGCTGTTAATCACAAATCCGCTGTCCAGCGTATGGCCTATCCTGTAGGTAGTGTCCAAGTATGGCCTCCACCCTGCAGCTATCGTATCTATAGACAAGGTACTAGTCGCCAGAAATCCTCCCGCATGCGAGCTGCTCGTTGGCGCTGGCCCAAAACCCGTTAACAGGTATATCAGGCTGCTGTGGTTTTGCCCGTATGGCGTTTCAAACTTAGGGTAGTAGTTACGGCCCGATGATGGGTAAAATACCCCTTTGTCATTAGTAAGCATCAGCATCTCGCTCAGCAATCTCTGCGAGGCCTTCGTAGCTAGGCTTTTTATCTCGGCATCCTGCGAAAAATCCGCCAGGTTCAGCAAACCCGTCAGGCAATACGGCGCATATACCGACGACAGAAACTCATAAAAACCATAATCTACTTTCAGGCGCAGGTAGTGGCGCAGGCGGTAGTCCAGGTTGGCATCCACAGGCTTGCCGTATTTCTCGTGCAGTAGCCAGTCGCTGCTCATCCACTGTATCATATGGTTCTCGCTCCAGTAGCCGCGCACCGTATCGCTTTTGGTCAGCCAATAGGGCAAGGCATTCAATACAGGCAATATTTTGCTGTCGTACTGCCCCTGGCTCAGGCACAATACCCGCACCATCTTCACCACATAAAAATCTGCCGTTTCCTTCGTAGGCAATATACCCAGCACATAGTTAAGCTCATTGGTATCTACCGGCACACCTTCGTAGGCCTGTATCGTTATGGCATCGCCCCCAAAGTTGGCCAGTGCGCTCGCCCTGTAGTCCGCCTGGCGCTGCACGTAGGCGGTATCATTGGCACTTGCTGGTTGCCACAAAGCAGCAACTAAAACAAGGAAAATTACAAGTTGCGAGTAAAGCGATTTTCTCATGATTTGTTTTTTTTTACAACCCAATGCTGAACCACACATGAATTGATATATGATAATAACATAAATCATTTGTATTCAGGTAAAGCTACAAGCTTAAATTTTAGGCTCACCCTATTACCAATGATAGCAGGTCTCTTTGAATTTACCTCCTCTTCTTTCAGCGAAACCAAACCAGTACATTAATCTAGATAGAAAGAGCCAGAGGATTAATGGGGAAATTTTGAAACAAACTAAGCATGTCATACACGGCATATAGTTTTTAACCAGTTCATAAATTATATTTTATGAAAAAAGTCATTACTCAATTTCGCCAAACTTCTTTGCTGATGCTCTTGGCATTGGTGCTTCATTTTTCTGCAAATGCAGCCACTTTTACAGCAGTTGCATCCGGAAATTTCAGCAGCGCTTCCACATGGGGTGGAATAGCACCACCTAATACCATACTATTGGATCAGGTTGTAATACCAAATGGTATAAGTGTAAATCTGGATCAGAACATTGCCATAACCGGAGCACTGGCATCGTTTGATGTAAACGGAACCTTAACTGCTGATGCAAGTAAGCATCTGGCAATGAAAGCCGGCATATTCAGCGGATCAGGCACTATAACTTTAGATAGCATTGTTTTCGGTGTAGGCTCAGGTTTAACTTATACAGGCAGCATTATATCCGACTATGTAACCATAGCAGCAGGTGGCATAACTACCTCATCCAAAATAACAGTAGGAAAAAGACTATGGCTTGCATCAGGTTCATCTGTAGATTTTTTAACCAATAGCTCGCTAACCCTGAGCCCAAACGCTACGATAATACGAATTGGCGGTGGCAGCATAACAGCTACAGGAGGTACAATCAATCTCAGCAATAATTATAATGTTATTTACAATGGTGGTACCACAGCAGGGCTGGAACTGGAAGGTTCAGGTCTTAGGAACATAGAAGTAGATGTACTTCCCGCTGCCATGGTTAACCTTAGCTCCGACCTTCAGGTAGCTGGTGTTCTTACGCTTACACAGGGTGGCCTTTCACTAAACGGATTTGACTTTACCCTAAGCCCTACTGGTACCCTGGCTACAACCGGTATTGGCTTTATCATTGCTGATCCTTCTTCTGATGTAACCATTAATTCTACAAGCGGTACGGTTGGCACAATCACTTTCTTCAACACCATTAATGCCATCCACAATCTTAATATTAATGTTGGCACGAATTCACAGGCGCTTATTGCAGGTGGTGTTTCGGTAAATGGCAAGCTTAACCTGATTTCAGGTACGCTGAATTTCAGTAACAGGCTTACCATCAATGATACTATTACAGGTAATGGAAAATTATATGGCAATGCTAACTCAGACCTTATCATTACTGCAAGCAGCGGCCTTGGCACAGTTCTAAACTTCGATCAGGCAGGACAAACCGTGAGGGATCTGAAAATAGGCATCGCTTCAGGCGGATCTATCACATTGGGTTCTGATCTTACGGTACTGCGTACATTTGCACTTGATACCGATAACCAGCTAAACATCCGCAATGTAAGCCTGCACCTGGATGGTGACCTTGACTGGCATGGCACACTTACCACGGATAGCACTACCGGCCTTCATATCAATATAGATACTTCTGCCAGTATGCTGTTTACCGGCACAAATGCAACAATTGGAGATTTCACCTTTAATGCGCCTAATAACAACCTTATTATGATAACAGGAAACCTAACAGTTACAGGCTTGCTGAATCTTGAACAAGGCAGACTTGCGCTTAATAAAAAAGTGCTCAACCTTACAGGTAACATAGCTGCCGGCAATGGTCTGCTATACTCAGATGAAAACTCAAGTGTGTTTGTAAATACCAAAGATTCATTGTATGGCGGTATCGAATTTTACCAAGGCTCTGCAAGGGTGGAAGATTTGACAATAAATATAGGACAGGGTAACAACCTGGAGCTTGAGTCTCCATTGGAAGTATACGGCGGTCTGGCCCTTCAAAGCGGTACACTATCTATTGCCAACACCAACCTTACCATGGCACCAGCCGCAGTAATAGCCGGTGGCTCTGCCAACAGCTATGTAGTTACAAATGGTACAGGCGAATTAAAATTGCAATTGGTAGCAAATGACTCTACCACATATCCTTTGGGTACAATATCCGGCTACACACCTGCACAAGTAGGCCTTGCCAACGGCTCTGCAAGCTCTGTAGTAGGCGTAAGGGTTTCATCTGATGTTTTGGCAAAAGGTACAACAGGCACGGACCTGTCTGCTACAGATGCAGTGGTGGATGCTACATGGCACATTACAAGCTCCGTTACCACCAACCTTAATCTTAACCTGAAAGTAATGTGGGAAGCAGGTCTTGAAGTAAATTCATTTGACCGCAATGCTTCATATCTTTCTCACTATTCCGATACTACATGGGATTCAAGCCCTTATGTTGCTGCCACTTCAGAATCGAATGGTATGTTCAGCCTGCAGCGCAATGGCTTTACCTCACTTAGCCCTTTTGCAGTATATGGACAAAGAGTAGTAGCGGGTATCCAGGACACAAAAGTTGTAAGCTTCAACATGTTTCCGAACCCGACTACCAATAGTTTGGTTATCAGCTACATAAATGCCGCAGCAGAAAATATGAAAGTGGATATAATGAATATTACAGGTAGTATTATAGGAACCTATAACATCAGTTCCGACAGATTTGATGTTCCTGTTAGTGAATTGGCAAATGGCACATATTTCGCACGGGTATACAACGGTAATGTAAGTGCTGTTAAGTCTTTCAGCAAATTATAATCACCATATACTTTAACTGTATCCTAAAAAGATAATACAGACAACTGAACACAATAATAGCTACGAAAAGGCCTCAGCAAATATGCTGAGGCCTTTTTTTATGGGCATCATGAACCAAATTAAATATATCCATAAAGTTAAAGTTCAGGAAGCCCAGGTACTGACCATACTCACCATAATAATCCAAGCTGATTATATAACTTTGGCAGTACAAAAACTATAGCAATGGGCAACAGGGTAAGCGCATTTGGGCAAGACGCCATGGGTACAATGGATGCCACCGATTTGGCGCAGGCAATAGCCTCTAAAAAGGTTTCGGTACAGGAAGTTACCGAAGTGGCGATTAACCGTACCGAAAAGGTGAACGGGGAGTTGAATGCTATTGTTGTAAAAATGTATGACCCCGCCCGCCAATTTTCAGGCGAAGCCGATCACGGCTTGTATGGTGTACCCACTTTTATAAAAGACACTGATAATGTAGCAGGCTATGCCACACAGCTGGGCACTGGTGCATTTACGGCGCGCAAGGCAAAGCTCAACAGCAAATTCGTAAACCAGTTTTTGTCTACCGGCCTTAACCCATTGGGCAAAACTACACTGCCCGAGTTTGGCCTTATATGCAGCACCGAAAACGAACGCTGGGGCATAACCCGCAACCCGTGGGATACCGACTACACTACAGGTGGTTCCTCTTCGGGTTCGGCAGCTATGGTGGCCAGCGGCGTGGTGCCAATAGCCCTGGCAAACGACGGTGCAGGCTCTATACGCATACCTGCAGCTATATGCGGGCTGGTAGGCCTGAAACCATCGCGCGGGCGCCTCTATGGGGTAGATGGCGCAGAGTTGATGCCCATACAAATAGTGCACCAGGGCGTGCTAACCCGCAGCGTGCGAGACACTGCGCTGTTTTTTGCAGAAGCAGAAAAATACTACACCAACCCACGCCTGCCAAAAATGGGCTATGTGCAACCGCAGCAGAAAAAACCACTGCGCATTGCATTCTATGAAAACCTAGCCGCAGGCAAAACCGGCCACCAGGATGGAGATACCTACCGTGTACAGCTGGAAACGGCGCAGTTGCTGCAATCGCTGGGTCACCGGGTAGATCAAATAGCCATACCGTTTGATGTGGAGACGATGGTGGGGCATTTTCTGCACTACTACGGTTTTTTCTCGTACATGATGGCGCACTGGTCCAGGTTTACACTAAAAGCCAAAGTAGACCGTAGCCTGCTGGAGCCGTTTACCACAGGCCTTGCAGAAAGGTTTATGCAGCACAAGACAAAGTTGCCATCCAGCATCAGGGCCATGCGCAAGCTGGGCATGGAAGCCGAAAAAGTTTTCGAAAATTATGATGTAGTAATGACACCCGTGCTATCGCACAAAACACCCAAAATAGGCTACTTCTCCCCTACCCTTTCCGCAGAGGAAATTACCAAACGGGCAGTGGATTTTGCCTCCTACACGGGGCTAAACAACGTTACAGGCTCACCTGCCATTTCGCTTCCTTTGGGCACCGACTCCGGTGGTATGCCTATTGGTGTGCACTTTTCTGCTCCCCTTGGCTACGATGAGCGGCTACTGGCACTTGCCTACGAATTGGAGCAGGCCAAACCATGGTCCTTTATTTATAATGCCGCCGAACACGCAAAGCATATAGCAGGCTAACAGGCGATTCACTGTCTATATAAAAAAGCTATTGCCAACTGCGTACCAGATAATTTTAGATAAAACTATTCCTGTATGCAGTTGGCAATAACTATTGAAATATTGGCTCTGCATTTAATGATGAAAGCCTTATCTTCTGTTGTTTAAAATACCTTGCTTAAAAACTTATTCAGGTTAAAACGCACCTCTGCAAGGCTTTGCGCGTAATCCTTCAAGCCGTTAAACAATGCTGTAGCCTCCGCCTCGCTCTTCTCATGGATATGTGTAGGCACCTGTTCTGCTTTCTGTAGCATGGCCTCATTGTTCAGGTTTACATCGTGCTTTAGTATATCGGCCTGCTCAAGCAGTAATATGAATTTGTTTTGAAAATGCTCCACCTGTGCCAGCACCTCCTGCGCAGTATTTTTGGCAGCCACTTCCTGCAGTCGTGTTTGCAGCAACAATATATCGTCTTTATAAAACTGTAATTCTCTTAGCCAGTCAGAACTTTGATGGTGGAGCGCATTGATGGAAGTTTTCATTTTCTTGATTTTTTAAGTGTGTTTGTAAAATAGTTACGCAAGACAAATTGTAAGCAACCGTAAGCTGTTGCCCCATCCACCGGCAGTAACCTTCTGCACTGCAAAGTAATTGCCCGCACGCCCGGCTTTTGGTGATGGTATTCACCCAAGGTACTGATTAATATCAGCAGTACAGCTTAAATGTGATTATTCTATTCAAAACTATAGGCCGCTATTTATAATATCCGCTTCATCATTATATCTGTCTGCTCATCACTGCCCAGCTTAAAAATATGCCTGTCAAATTCCACAAACCCATTCTTTTTGTAAAAACTCATGGCCCTTGCATTCTCTTCCCACACACCCAGCCACACATATCTCAGGCCTTTGCTCATGGCCATTTCCACAGCCTTATCGTAAAGCATTGGCCCTACTTTTTTTCCAAGAAAATGCCTAATCACGTATATCCGCTCTATCTCCATCCCCTCGCTATCCTTCAGCTCTGTTTGTGCATCACCAAAGTTCACCTTCAGGTAGCCTATCATTTCATTGCCCGATTCTGCACCATAGAAAACCGAGCCTTCATTACCGAGTTCGGTTCCCAGCTTTGCGGTCGAAAAGCTTTCACTCAGGTATTGTTGCATATCCTCTTCCGTATTGCTGTCTGCAAAAGTTTCGGTGAAGGTTTGCCTGCTTAGCTTTTGCAGCGCAGGCAGGTCTGCCGGTGTAAGCATCCTTAATTTTATTCCATCCATATCTGTCTGTCGTCAGACATCTAATATATCAAATAGCGCTTATTGGTTTTATCCATATTTTAGCCCAAACCAAACATCCTGCAGCATGACTACGCAACAAATTATACTCACTATTACCGCAATATCTACTGGGCTTATAGCAGGCCTGTTCTACGCCTATAGCTGCTCTGTAACCCCTGGTCTGGGCAAGCTCACAGACGAGGCTTACCTGGCTGCCATGCAGTCCATAAACAGGGAGATATTAAATCCGGTATTCTTCGCGGCCTTCATGGGTACTTTGCTCCTATTGCCCATCAGCACATGGCTGCAATACAGGCTTGGCACCGATAGTACATTTTACCTGCTGTTGGGCGCCACTTTGGCTTACGCCATTGGTACCTTTGGTGTTACCATGTTTGGCAACGTGCCGCTAAACGAGGCCCTGGACAAATTCAACATTCAGGCAGCATCAGCCAAAGACCTCGCAAACCAGCGGACCATGTTTGAAAACCCATGGAACAGCTTCCACAGCATACGTACCTATGCCAACATTGTCGCGTTTGTATTAGTGGTTATCGCCTGTATCAGGCAATCTGAATAGTTAGCAGTTAAATAGGCCAAACTACCCTATAAAACAAAAAAAAGCCTCAGCAATACTGCTGAGGCTTTTCAATTTCTTTAGTGCTATGTACCCGGGGCGGGACTGGAACCCGCACAGCCGCAAGGGCCACAGGATTTTAAGTCCATTCATCGGTAATCGCTAATAGCCCAAAGGAGCCCTTATTAACACTGACTATCAATCACTTACATTTTCACGCTTAACTTTAAGTTTCATTAGAAAGTATAGCAAGGCACGAAATGTTGTACCTATGTTGTACCCGAAAATCTAAATATTAAAGTCTATGCCAGCAAGTATTAAAATTGTTTTAAGGAAGAGAAAATTATCCGACAATACCTATCCCCTTGCACTAAGAATAACAAAGGATAGAAAAACCAGCTTTATTCATTTAGGTAAAAACATCCTAGATGAACATTGGGATACTAAAACTCAAAGAGTAAAGAAGTCGCATCCTAATTCAGCTAAACTCAACAGTTTAATTTTCGATAAAATCAAAGAATACAATAATCTGATTCTGGATCTCGAAAAACAGAAGAAAGACACTACTTCACGTGGAATAAAATCTTCTATTAAGAAAGGTGAACAGAACTTCAGTTTCTTTCCCTATGCCGATGAATACTTAAAGGCATTGAAAGATAATCATAAACTATCCAGATATTCTTCCGAAATCGCTCGCGTAAATATTCTGAAAAAATTCGTTGGTAGCCAGCAGTTTATATTTCAGGATATTACACCAGTCTTTCTTGAACGTTTTGCTACTTACCTAAAAGCGGATAGAAATGTATGTGATAGAACAGTAATGAACTACTACGTTGTCATCCGAACCATTTTTAATAAAGCCATTTGTGAGGGTATTGTAGAAAGAAAATACTATCCTTTTTCTGACAACAAAATTAAGATTAAGTACCCGCAGTCAATTAAGATAGGATTAACTGGTGATGAAATCAAAGCAATTGAGAATCTTGACTTAGAGTACCTCTCTCCTATCTGGCATACAAGAAACGTTTGGTCAACTTCCTTTTACTTTGCTGGTATAAGGATTTCTGATGTCCTAAAATTAAAATGGCAGGATTTTATAGACGACAGGCTAACATATCGAATGAATAAAAATCAAAAAATCTCCTCTATAAAAGTACCGGATAAAATGAAACCAATCCTAAAAAGCTATCGCTCAGATAAAAAAGGCAACGAAGACTTTATATTTCCTGAGTTAAAAGTTGCCGATCTAAATAATCCATCTGATATTTTTGCGAAGAGCAATTCAGCCATTCATAAATTCAATTCATATCTAAAAGAGATAGCCTCACTTGCCGGAATTGATAAAAAAATAACCACCCACATTGCAAGACATTCTTTTGGCAATATTTCAGGAGATAAAATATCTCCTCAGATGCTCCAAAAATTGTATCGTCATTCAGATCTAAAAACCACAATTGGTTATCAGGCAAACTTTATTCACAAAGAAGCCGATGAAGCATTAGAGATAGTCATGAATTACTAATAAAAATTAATAAATCAGATAGTTATACATACTGTCCAAATCTATATACTACCGTATATATATACCCGTATTTTACGCACTCGCTCACTGTTTATTCCCGAGCGCGTGTTTTTATTTAAATGACTTGAACCATTAAATTCGATTACACTGGAATATAAATTCCAGTGATAATCCCTTGAAAATAGAGGTCTAAATAATTACTTCAATTGGTAAATTTATTCCTGATGGCATTACCATACTACATTTAAGAAATTATTATTCCTTTGTACGTACTGTTTAGTATCATATTAACTCACTTCATAAATGCAACCAAACCTGAAAACCAATTTTTTAGTCCTTATTTTGTTTTTACTCAACGCAAGTGTCGCGTCAGCCCAATACAAACAATACCTGAAAGACGAAAGCAATCCTACAATTTATATCAATGGAAGCAATGGAGTGGAAAGGATACAGGTTGTTGATGAAAAGCCAAAAAAAATACTGCTCGACCGTACATATTACTGGTATAAGAGTAATAGTGTACTAAGCACATTGGGTGGTATTGATGGAAAAATGCTGCACGGCAACTATACCCGGTTTTTCCTTAATAATAACTTAAAGGAAAAAGGTTACTATAAACAAGGCCTTAAAGAGGGCGAATGGAAAGAATGGTTTAATACCGGAAAGCTAAATAAAATAGCCCACTGGAAAAAAGGATTATTATGGGGGACGTCTATCTATTATGACGAAGCTGGCAATGTTTTAAAAAAGGAGACTTATACTAAAGGAAATCTGAAAATTAAAAAGGTAGCTAAAAACAAAACAAAATCGGCCAAAACTCCCATTAGCAAGGAATCAAAAAATAAGATTACGAAAAAAAAGAAAGATATTCCCAAAGTAGTATCTAAAAAACCCTTAGTGAAAAACCCTGATGATTCTACAAAGAAAAAGACCTTAACGGATAAAGTGATGCCGCCCGTAAAAAAACCAAATCCAAATCCCTGATTTACCTAAATGATACCCAACAGACTAAAAGCCTCTTCTTTAGTATATGCGCTTTTTATAGTTCTGCTTATTACGCTGGTGGTTTCATCAGTTATAGCCCTAGTGTTCTATCAGCAATTTGAGTTTGAATATAATCTTACTACCAAAAGATTAATCACCAATGCAAACTCAGGTATCTATGCGTTACTTACCGAAAGCGCTGATTTAACTGCTAATGAAGGCATAGAAAAAGATCTTTACGGAAAAGGTAAAGACCTGGTAAAACTATCGCTGAAAACATGGGGCATAATGGATGTTGGCATCTCTACCGCCCACAGCAGCAGGCAATCCATAAGCAGGATGGTACTTATAGGCGCAGTCTCTACCGATTCATCTGCCAACATTGCATTGTATCTGCCGGATAATAAGGAACCCTTAAAAATAGCGGGCAATACAACGCTTAAAGGCAACTGCTATTTACCCAAAGCCGGTGTAAAATCGGCCTTCATCGAAGGCAGTGATTATAAAGGAGGCAAGCTCGTATACGGGTACGTATTTCCCAGCGCTGTGGTACTTCCGGAACTTAATGCCAGCGTAAAGAATAAGATAGAGTATATACTCAGCAATGCTAAAGCCTACGCTCCCGATTCGGGAAACATAGAAATACCGGATACCATTACAAGATCTTTTTATGACGAAACATTAATTATAAAATCATCAAATACCTTAGAAATTAAGCATAATAGCTTTAGCGGAAATATCATCCTTTACTCCTCCAAAAATATACTTGTTTCAAAAGAAGCGCACTTGCAGGATGTAATTCTTATAAGCCCTTTTATAGAATTTGAAAGCGGCTTTCATGGCTCACTGCAGGCATTTGCCACAGACTCCTTAATACTTGGCACAGACTCCTATCTGCAATATCCATCAGCCATTACCCTATCAGCAACAGGCGATAGTTACAAATGTATTAAGCTGGAAAAAGGGGCAACCGTAGCAGGCACAATCATTGTTACACAACCCACAGTAGCCCAGCCAAAAAGCATAGTGCTTATGGAAGAAAAATCTTTGCTGACAGGGCTGTTGTATTGCCAGGGAGTGGCCTCGCTGCGAGGCACCATCCGCGGCTCGGCCTACACTAAAGATTTACAAACCCTAACCATGTCCGGAGTGTATAAAAATTATCTGCTCAATTCCGTTATAGATGTATCTGCCTTGCCTCCCAATTTTTCTTGTTCACCCATTTTTGCCAAAAACCAAAAACCCGGAATCTGCAAATGGGTAAACTAAAAGCTTCTACCCTTATTGAGTCAATTGTATCCCTTACATTGGTTATAACAATTACAGGTATTGCCATATTGGTCATTCCTTCCGTTGTGCTGTCTGCCAACCTGAAGGATAAAATGGCGGCAACAATAATTTTAGAAGAACTGGCCCACAAAAATATTGCTGAACAAAACCTCTTTGACAACACCTTTAAATCGGGTAAATACACAGTAACCCAAACTATTTCTGTATACAACGGCAATGCAGATATTCTTCGTATGCACCTGCAATGCAACCTGCCGGGCACTCAAGCCAATGTAACTTACGACCAACTAATACCCAGGCTACCATGAAACTTAAAGGATTTACTTTAGTTGAAATGCTGGTAGCTATGACTATATCCCTTATAGTGCTCAGCGCCTCTTTTATAGGCTACAGGACTGTAACCGCGCTCTACAACCGCTACAGCACACAGCTACACGAAATAAATGAGCTGCAAAAGCTGAATACCCTGCTTACGCTCGATGCGCAGATATCCGAAATCATTACCGGCAGCACCACATCCATGTTATGCTTTACCAACTACAAGTATCATGCTACCTATATAAGTACCGGTGCTTATACTATAAGAACACAAACCGGTGTATCCGACACCTTCCATTGTGCCAAAAACCTAAGCTGCACAATTTCTGAGGTTAACAATGCCACGCAGCTGCAATTTTCTTTCACTAATAATCGTGTTGCTACCCAATGGGTTGTTTATAAAGAATACTCTCCCGATATTGCTATTAATAAAACACTAAGTGAATCCCGTTAAACTACCACAGCCCAATAAAAGCGCCACAAAGCCGGCTACTGCAAAACCCACGGCAAATGCAGCGGACCGGCTTACAGATCTATTGAATAAGGACATATCCATTTTCTCTAAAGGGAAGCCCGGCGATAAGTTCAAAGAAGCGCTGTATAGCGAACTGGGTATGCTGTTGAAAGAAGGGATAGACATAAAGACTTCGATAGAGATACTATTGGACGACCATGAACCAGGCGAAGGCAAACAAGCTATACAGGCCATACACCAAAAAATAATAAAAGGCACCAAACTGGCAGAGGCACTTAAGGAAAATGAAATATTCACCCCTTACGAGTTTCAAACAATCCGGATAGGAGAAGAAAGTGGCAGGCTGATACAGGTGCTGGCAGAGCTTGCCATATTTTACCAGCGTAAAATAAAACAGCAAAAGCAGCTGATGGGTGCGCTTACCTATCCCCTGCTGGTAACCGGCGTGGCCGCAGGCGCTGTATTTTTTATGATGAATTTTATTGTTCCCATGTTTGCCGAAATTTTCAAGCGCTTCAATGGGGAGCTTCCATTCCTTACACAGCTTATCATCAATGTTTCTCAGTTCCTGAGCAGCTATGCCTGGATCATGGGTTTGTTTATAGCTGTAGTAGTTGGGCTAATATACTCACAAAGAAAAACAGCCGATTTCGAAAAATATTCCGCATTGATGCTGCTAAAAATACCCGTGGTAGGAGTGCTTATACATAAAATATACCTCGCCAGGTTTTGCCAGTCTATGGCACTATTGCTTGAGTCTAAGATTACCATAGTAGAAGCGCTGAATCTTGTAGAAAATATGATATCCTTTTACCCGATCCAACAATCCATTTCTACCATTACAAAAAAAATCATCTTGGGTGAATCATTGCATCAGTCGCTGGCCATGTACCCGATATACCCGGCCAGAATGATAAAAATGATAAAAATTGCCGAAGAGGTAAACAAAACCGATGTTATGTTCCACAAGCTCTCTACACAACTGAGCAATGAAGTGGAGCACCAACTGGAACTGGTAAACAAACTGCTGGAGCCAATTTTAATTGTGGTGCTGGGCGCCGTAATAGGTGTGATACTTATAGCCATGTATATGCCCCTTTTTCAACTTGGCTCACAAATACAATAGACCAGAATCTAACGAAATGCTCTTTTAAATTGCATACTTTTTCTTGAAAAACACCTAATCTAGTCCTACCAATAAAATACATGAAACCCTTACTCCACCATATTTCCGGCATTTCTGATTATTATCCCTTCGGGATGATA
>DLGO01000019.1:0-12482 GCA_002482725.1 Bacteroidetes bacterium UBA7692
AGCGCGTCTACCAATTCCGCCACTAGGGCTAGTGGGCTGCAAATATATAAGTTACTTCAACTTATCCAAAGCATTTTCAAAAATCTTTACAACTCGTCTAAGTTACTGACATCCATTCTTACCATTTTATATTGTGTGCAAATAGTTTTAACCTTGCAGCCTTATTATGCAGCTTTTTTCCATTCCCAACATCCTTACGCTAATTAATCTGTTTTTCGGATGTATAGCTTTGGTGTTTGCCTTTAATTTTAATCTGGCGCTTGTGCCTTACTGCATCTTAGTTTCACTTATTGCAGACTTTTTTGATGGGTTTTCAGCACGTGCGTTTAAAACTAATAGCGAACTTGGTAAACAGTTAGACTCATTGGCAGATGTTGTTAGTTTTGGAGTAGTCCCGGCCATAGTATTATTTCAGTTGTTATGGCAATATTTCGAAAGTACCAATACCACAGAATGGCGCCAGCTAATATTTAGTGCACCCGCTTTATTGATTGCCTTGTTTGCGGCTCTTCGTCTGGCTAAATTCAATATAGATACCCGTCAAAGTGATGGTTTTATAGGTCTTGCTACTCCTGCTTCTACTATCTTCGTAATTGGCATTCTCCTCATATTTTTGGCAAATAGCTTTAATCTGTCAGATGTAATATTTAAACCATTATTTCTGTACTCTGTTACTGCTGCCTTATGCTATCTGATGATTTCTGAAATTCCAATGTTTTCTTTCAAGTTTAAAAGCTATGGATGGAAGGGTAATGAGCTCCGCTATTTCTTCCTCCTTGTTTCTGCTATATTGCTTGCGTTACTTAATGTAGTCGCTATCCCAATTATTATTGTCCTTTATATTCTTTTTTCGTTATTAAAACCGATAATTAAATTATGACTTTCCGAGTTGAAGTAGATGTTATGCCTTTGAAAGAATTGCTTGATCCGCAGGGTAAAGCTGTAGCTGCAGGACTGCAGAAGCTAAACTATGCAGGCATTCAGGATGTGCGTGTGGGCAAACACTTTACTATTAAAATAGAAGCTGCCACAGAGCAGGAAGTAACTGCTCAAATTGAAGCTGCCTGCAAACAAATGCTTGCGAACCAAATTATGGAAGGCTACAGCTTCAAGGTTATTGCCGAGTAGTTTCTTTGCGAATAGTAGGGAAAGGGTAATATCTACTTTTTTCCTACATATTCATAGTCAAAATACTCTTGTGTACTTTGGTTACTCAAGTCCATTCCCAGTGCTGCAATTTTCATTATGATGCTTTCCAATTTTGGCTGATAGCGTTTATTTTTATCATCAAATTGGTAATGGTTGGTAATTGAAAAAGCCTCTATTTTTGCTACTACCTTTACCCTGAAAGCCTCTCGGGCTGCAAGTATCACTTTGCTCATCTGCTTCTTAGTCTTATCCAAAAATACCCTTCCGGGTATTTTATCTGCAAAGTCGAACTGACTTGGTAAAGCCGCCTTGTTTAGCTTAAATCCCAATACTATTTCAGTCTCAGTTTCTTTCTCTATCACCATTTTGGTTTCATCCACCAGGGCTACCTCCTTTCTTTTTGCGGTATCCTGTTTATTCATGCTTTCAGCTTCCTTCAAGTGTTCAGTTGTTGGTTTTTGATTGTCGACACTCAATATCTCCCAACGCTTTCCCAATGCCCTCCGAGGGTCAAAGCTCAACACTTTCAAAGTAGTCTTATCTTTGGATACATCCTTTATTTTTACCTTAAATGCATATACCTCCAGGTAATTTTCATCAAAAAGATCATTCAGGAATCGCTCCGGAACCGCATATTCCCTTAGCAGTGCTTTTGCCGTTTGGGCTTTACTTTTATGGCTTATAGCCACAAGTAGTAACAGGAATAAGGCAATAACTTTCAGGTGATGTTTCATACGTTTTTTATTTTTTAACTACTAAATGATAATCATAAAATTCCTGCCTGAAATTCATTTGGAGCTTATTTTCACCCATTTCAATATCGGTTGTTACGATAACTTCTGAGGGTAGATAATTCTGTTTTTTATCATCACGCGTTACATATATAGTACATTTTAGGGCTGCCATCTTAAATTTAGCTCCGGCAGTTTCAACTTCTACGGGTTCATCAAATGAGGCCGTGAATCTGTCTACTTGTTTATGCTCTTTATTAAGATACACACGTACAAATGCATCTTCTCCGGAGTTTATTCCGGCAGGCCAATATTGGTTCATATCTGCCTTTATCAGTACCACAATTTCAGTATCGGTTTCTTTTTCAATAGTTATTGCCTCTGTTGTTATTGTATTTTTCTGATGATTTCCTGATACCTTTAAACTGGATAGGTTTTTCTCTTCCATATCTTTTATTCCTTCTTTTTCGCTAAGCTTTTTTCCATCTTTGCTTAATGTTCTCCAGCGTTTTCCTGTCGCCTTTTTAGGGTCATAACTTATTATCTTTTCGCTGATTGTCCCCAATACACTAGTTGATTCTTTTATCATAAAGGAATAAGCAGGATTATCCTCATCCATGCTTATGTAGCGCATTACGTCATCTGTCAGATTATATTGTTCTGTCAATTCTTCCAGTTTCTCAATGGTAATTTGCGCTGTTGTGATGGAGTATGATGCTAGGGTTATCAGTAAGAATAGAATCAGTTTCTTTAGGATCTTTTTCATTTGTGATTATTGAGTTTTTAAGTGTTAAAGTTTGGCAGATGGCTTATTGGGCCACCTGCATTATATATTGTTTTTTAGTTTTAAATATCAAAGTTCAGCACCACATTGGCTGTTTTGGGGTGTGCCTGGCAGGTTAGTACATAACCTCTGTTTATCTCGGCATCTGTTAGGCTTTCCCTGTCATCCATCACCACTTTCCCTTCCATCAGCTTAGCCCTGCATGTACAGCAGGCTGCTACCATGCAACTGTACGGAGGGTCATAGCCCGCATCCAGTGCAGCGCTCAGTACGGTTTCCTTTTCATTCATCTCAAATTCTACCTCATTGCCGTCATATATCAGCTTCACTTTTGCTTTGCCGGTAAATGGCGCATCAGCAGGGCTAGCTGTGCCTACATCGGCGGCTGTTTTATCCTCATCCGCCTTAGCGGTAAAGTACTCTATATGTACTTTCTCCTTCGGCAGGTTCAGCGATGCCAATGCGCTTTCTACCTCCTTCATCATCGGTGTTGGGCCACAAATAAAGCACTCCACATTGCTGAAGTTAAAGTCTGTGTGTTCCCTCAGTAGCTGTATGGCAAGATCTTTTACCAGATAGCCACTATACTTCGTCAGGCCACTTGGGGTATCGATTATGTGTACCACTTTCAGGCAATTGCTGTATTGCTCCAGCAGGCTGTCCAGTGTTGTTTTAAATATCACGCTCTGCTCATCGCGGTTGGCGTAGAACAATGTGACACTGCTCAACGGCTCTTTAGCCAGTACCGACTTTAGTATCGATAGGAGAGGGGTTATGCCCGACCCACCGCCAAACAGCAGGTAGTGCTTCACATTGCTTACTTCTATAGTCGAGTGGAAGTTGCCCATAGGCTCCATTACCTCTATTGTATCTCCCGCTTTCAATACATCGTTTATATAGGTACTGGCTTTACCGTTCGTTACTTTCTTTACGGCTATTGTCATTGGCTCACCTACATGGTGCGAACTGCAAAACGAATAGCTCCTGTTTACCTGCTCACCATTTATCTGCATTTTCAGTGTCAGGTATTGCCCCGGCAGGTATCGGAAGTTTTGCTCTAAACTGTCTGGTACTTCAAACGCAACGCTTACGCTGTCATTTGTTTCACGTTTTACCGCCGATACTTTTAGTGTATGGAATTTGCTCACTCTTCTTTTATTGTTTTTTGTTATCTGTTGCTATATTAAACTACAAAACGATTATGGCGAAACCGCCCTATCGGGCATATCCTCCATAATCGTTTTTATACGCATTACCGCTATCGCTTAGCAGTAGTGGTCAAATACTTTTTTCAGGTGCTCAGCTATTGTCTGTGCATTATTTCCCTCTATTTGGTGGCGCTCTACAAAGTGTACTAGCTTACCATCTTTAAATAGGGCCATCGAAGGCGACGACGGAGGGTAAGGCAACGTGTACTCACGTGCTTTTGCCACTGCCTCACCATCTACTCCCGCAAACGCTGTCACCAGGTTCGTAGGTACTTTGGTGCCTTCGGTTACTGCTGCTTTCACAGCCGGCCTTGCCGCTCCTGCCGCGCAGCCGCATACCGAGTTAAATACTAAAAAAGTAGTGCCCTCCTGACTTCCCAGGGCCGCATCTACATCGCTTGCACTTTCCAGTTGTTTAAAGCCCACGTTGTTCAGGTCGGCTTTCATCGGTGCTACTAATTCTGCAGGATACATTTTTGTTGAATTTTTTATTTGAAAGATAAATTTCCACTTTAATCATTCAGACGTTTTACCGTCCCTTTTATTTCCTTGCCGGTACTACAAAAATCCCAGTTCCAGCTTCGCCTCCTCGCTCATCATTTCCTGGGTCCACGCTGGCTCAAAAACCAGCTCAAGCGTCACATCTACCACACCTTCCACCGTCTTCACCTTTTCCTCTACCTCGCCCGGCATAGTGCCTGCCACCGGGCAGTTGGGCGAAGTCAGCGTCATTATCAGCTCCACTTCACGGTTGTCAAACACGTTTATTTCGTATATCAGCCCTATGTCATATATGTTCACAGGTATTTCCGGGTCATAGATGGTGCGCAGCATATCTATAATCGCATTTTTCAACTGGTCTTTGCTTATCACTTCCGACATAGGTGCAAATATACTGTCAAAACAAAACTTTTCTCATAAGGTTTGTAAATTGGTAGAATTGTTTATTTTTGCACTCCGCTAAAACGAAAACGCTTGCGTAGCTTAACTGGATAGAGCATCTCACTACGGATGAGAAGGTTTGGGGTTCGAATCCCTACGCGAGCACATGCTAAGGCAGATTGTACCAACAGTCTGCCTTTTTTGTTTTCAGCGTATAGTCTCTTATTGTTGATCTAATATACTAATACGAAATTGGCAGAACTTGCATCTTCCAAGGACAGGCCAGAGTGCTTTCGGCAATCTTTCGTATAACAAAATAACTCTTCAATTTCGGGGTAGTACTATGGCTGCAGAAAAAACGGAAACTTTTTAGTAAAATACAATCAGACCTTCTAGACATGTAATTTTTCAATAACATTTTCCCTGAACCTCTGACCGTAAATTGAACGCTTTTCGGGGTTATGGAAATACACTCTATTTAAATGTCTAATTGGCTAAAGGACCCAATACAATTTTTTTAGATAATGCACACAAAAAAAGGGATATAAGCATTGCTTATATCCCTTTGCATTCAGGGGGGAATGAATATGGTTCTATTCTTTTATAAATCGCCTTTTTATCGTATTTCCTTTAGCTGTTGTAGCTTCTGCTATATATAGTCCTTTTGCCAATTCAGATACCTCAATGGTATTCTCTGCATTTACAGAAGAGATGACAACACGGCCTTGCATGTCAACTATATCCAATCTTGTTATTGCCTCTGTGCAATTGATTCGTACGATGTTGCTAGCAGGATTTGGGTATACCGCAAAACTCGCCTCTCCGGCATCTTCTATACCGGTAGAAGTATACACCGCCATAGACGCAAATGATGATGCCGTGCTGGTTCCATCAGACATTACATAAGCGAATGTATCTGCACCTATGTAGTTGTTTGCCGGGGTATAGGTTACTACGCCACCATTTTTTATTACTACTGTACCATGTTTCGCAGTGCCTACAGATTGCAGTGTTACTGTGCCACCGTCGCAATCGTTATCATTGGCAAGCAGGTCCAGGTCCTTTGGTGTATTCTGTGTAGTGTACGTTTTGTCAGGATTAGCTATAGGCTTGAATGCCGCACCTTGAGGATAGTCCAAAAGAGAAACACTGTCTACCAGCAATACGCTTCCTGCCTCTATACCTGTTTGTCCGCCTAGTGCGGTGGCAAAGTCAGGCGTGCTGCTGGCTATCAGTATCACGGCAGTGTCAGGCATTTCGCAGCTGAAGTAGGTAAATTCTTTTTCTACCAGAGTATAGGTGGCCGCAGCAGCTTTGTAGTTTAGCTTGGCTTCTGCTATTACCACATTGTTCTTTTTCAGTACAGCCCATATCAGCAGCGAATCATTAGGTATCGGCGCATACTTTATATACGCACGCAACTTCTGCTTGCGGTTGGTTTCGGGAGCTCCTGCTCCTGGTATCAAAGAAGGCGACAGGCTGCTGTTTGTAGTTATCAGGTCCGATAGCGATATGGGAAAATTGCCGTTTACCGCAAATCCGGGTACTATCAATTTTCCGAATCCTGTTATGGCTATCGAATCTGTTTTTAGCGATAGGGCAGAAGTGCCGCTTTGTGCATCGCTGCTTTGCGTAGCCAGTAGTTTACCACCTATGTATTGGTTGCCTGTTATTACGTTGCTCGTAGTCCAGTTTTCAGGTGTAGGCACTGCAAATGTATCAATAGGTACTACAGGTGCAAACCCAAACGAAACGGTATCTGTAGTCCAGTTTTCAAAGCCTGTATTCTGTATTTGTGCAGATGCGCTTACTGCGCATGCTATAAAAGCAAGGGAAAGGAATTTTTTCATGGTTTGTATTTATTATGGTTGAAGAATCAGTTTGCGTGTATATGTTTTTCCGTTGGTGTGTACATGTGCAAAGTAGATGCCTGCAGGTTTTCCGCTCAGGTCTATATTGGTTTTAAAGTTGTACTGCGCACTGCCTTCAGATACCACGGCACCGCTTACGTCGGTCACCGTATAGGTTGCCATATCCTTGCTGTTGTTTTCAAACCATAGTGTAAATACTGCCTTTGAAGGATTCGGGAACAATTTCATGTTTACTCCTTCTTCTGCCTCTTTTACTCCTGTGGTAAACGTTTTCAACCACGATTTGCCATCCAGGTCCCACGCAGTTTGTTTCTCAGGGTTTATACCCGAGTCGTATATCAGGTGGTGCAGTGCTGTTACTGCTATGTCTGCTTGCACAGGCGATAGCTTCAGCAGGTTGGTATCAACACCACCGGCCATTCTGTAGCTGCCGGGGTCTGGTGCCGATATCTGTTTGTGTTCTACTTCTTTACCGCTGGCTATCCACCAGATATGGCGCTCTTCATTGCTGTTGCCGCCGTGGCCGGTGCCTATGCCGCCGTGGTCGGTTATTATCAGTATCAGCCAGTTTTCGTTAGCGTAGTTAGGGCGCTGTTTTACAGCGTTCACTACTTTACCTACCTGTATGTCCACGTTTTCTATTGCGCTTATATAGGCAGTGTTATTCGGGTTAAATCCTGTGGCATGGCCGGTCAGGTCTATCTGGTCAAAATATACAAATGCGCAATCCAGGTCTGCAGAGTCGCGCAGTATAGGTGCTGCTACAGATGCGGTGAAAGCACCATCTCCGTCTTTGCCTGTTTTTATCTTTTTGTCCCATCCATCATTGTACACGTTGTCGCTCATGTTTGGCCACTCTGTTATTTGTATGGCTTTCAGGTTTGGCTTTATCTCTTTAGCGTGTGTTACAAAGTACGGGTAGTCATTATATTTACTGCCTGTGTACGAGTTGCCTGTTACACCATGTTTTGGCTCCCACACTCCGCACATGATGGTGCTCCACGATGGTCCCGAAACAGTAATGCCCAGGTGCCATGCATCCCAGGTAAAAAGGCCGCCTGCTATCAGCGAGTCCATGTGGGGGGTGTTGGCCTGCTGAAAGGCATCGCTGCGCAATCCGTCCAACCCTATTATCAATACTTTGCGCTCCTGCGATGCGCTTACTGCCAGTGACAGGGCTACCAGTGCCGCCAATAGTGTAAATCTTGTTTTCATGTATTTGTGTTTAATCTGTTACAAATCCTTGTTGGCTTTCGCCTTGTCTATAAATCGTACTTAAATCCTATCTGTGCTTTTTGCCTGTAATACTCTGTGCGCAATGGCCTGCTCTTTTCTCCCCTGTATGTCAGGTCCGGGTAGTCCAGCAGGTTCGATAGCTCCAGGTACACCGAAAAGTGCTTCTTGAATTCATATCCTATCTGCGCATCCAATGAATAGTTTTGTCCCTTGAATACATCAAAGTCTGTTCCCTGATGGTACAGGCCAAAGGTGCCATCGTTGCGCAAGCCTGCTGCCAGGTTCAGCTCTTTCAGGTAGGCACCGTTGTAGTTCAGGGCTATGCGTGCATTCACGCCATACTTTTCATAAAACAGGGCTACATTGTATAGTAGCGGAGTCTGCTCTGTCATAGCCTGCGATTTGTTCCTGCCCGGCACGCTCATCTGGCTCAGGCTATAGGTAATATTTGCGCTCACGCCAAAGCCGCTAAGCCACTTAGGCAAAAAATCAAACTTCCGTGTTATCATGGCCTCTATACCGCCTACGTGCGACAGTTTAGCATTGTCGTAGCGTTTGTATATAATGTTGGTAGCGGCATCGCGCTCGTTGGTAGATGTGGCAAATATGTGGTTCGTCACATACTTATAATACCCACCTATAGAAAACATGCCCTTATTGTCCCAATAGTATTCGTACACTACATCAAAGTTCAGCGAGTACGAAGGTTTCAGGTTAGGGTTGCCAAAGGTAAAGTCCAGCTCTGTGTACCTTATGATAGGTGCGCCTGGCTTGGTTTCTTCAAAGTTCGGCCTGTGGAAGGTACGGCTCACCGCACCCCTTAGGTTCATTTTATCATTGATGGCGTAGGTAACATTCAGCGAGGGTAATATGGCCAGGTAGTTGCGTCTGGTATAGCGCTTATCCGCATGGCTAAAGAATACAGTAGAGCTTTGCCCGTTGCGCACCACATCTGTGCTGGCCAGGTCACCGCGGCTGGTATCGCTTGTTTCATCCAGCATGGTATGCTCCAGTCGCACTCCACCTACCAGTGTTACCTTGCCTAGCTTTACTTCTGCCATGGCGTAGCCCGCTATCTGGTATTCTGTATAGTTATAGGTAGTGCCTTGCCACAGGTAGTATTCAGGGTTTGTAGTATCCATGGGTACTTCGTATAGCGAGTCTCCCATATTGCCTATAAAGTTGTTCAGCTGATTGCGCGTAAAGAATGGATAAAACTTGCCTGCATAAGGGCTGCCCAGCTCTTTCAAAAATCCTCCCCGCTCGTTCAGTGGTGCCGTTTCAAAATCATCCAGCGAGCGCGGGGTAGAGGGGAACCCATTTCCTTTCTTCGCAAACCATTCGTACTTGCCTATTTTGCGCTCACCTTCCTTCCAGCGGAATTTGCTGCCTAGTTTCAGTTTTACATTATTGCGTATATCGTATGTCGCATCTACTTGTGCTACCACAGGGTCGCTTTCACGCGTCTGGTTTATCTCGGTATAGGCGTACGAAAAAAACATATCCTTCGCCAGTATTGGCAGTGTATCCAGCACCAATGGGTTATTCGGATTGTATTGGGTTATATATGGCTTAGGTTGTATGTTGGTGTATTTATCTCCATTGCCGTATGGGTCGTCATTGCCTATCAGCTTTGTGATGATTCCTCCCGGGCTGTCTATGCTCAGCGCATTGCCAAAAAAGTCCGTATACGCCACATCCTTAAACTCCAGCAGGGGGCTTTCAAACTCTACTGCCAGGTAGCCATTGCGCGGGTCTTTGTTTTTGTATGGCACATTGCCATACTTAAAGCTGTTGTAGAATGTTGCCAGCTTGGCCTCTATCTTAAACCTTGGCGATACTTTAAACTCACCCACCAGCTCCCCGCCAAATAGTTGCCTTTGCAGCTTGCCGTGTATGTTTTGCAGGCGTATCCTGCCACCCGATCCATCGGTATAGTTATAGCTGGTCAGGCGCTGCCATTTGTCGTCCAGCATGGTGCCATACAGGAACCTGCCTGTAAGCTTTATGCCATCCTTGGGCTTGTATTCCAGTGCTGCGTTCGCGCCTATGGTATTGCGCATACCGTCATAGTCTTTCAGTTGCAGCCTGTTGATGCCCTGGTTGGTCTGGTAACCATATATCAGCTTGTACACATGCGCGGCATAGTACCTGCCATAGTACGATCCATTTACCACAAACCCGAATTTTCCATTCTTGCTGCGGTCTCCGTACAATAGGTTTGCTGTCATTATCGGTTTTTGCGCCAGCGAGTTGTAGCCACCGCTTGCGCTTATGCTGAATGTCCTTTTGTCTGGGGCGCCTTTCAGCAAAAAGTTGATGGCGCCACCAATGTTGTCTGCCTCTATATCCGGTGTTACTGTCCTGGTTACCACTACAAAATCTATCAGCTCGCTCGGTAGCACTTCAAACTCGAAGCTGCGCGATGTGTTGTCTTCATCAGCTACTGGCATCCTGTGACCGTTTATCAGCGTGGCTGTCCAGTCTATCGGAGTTCCTCTCAGCGATATAAAGCTGCCCTCGCCCTTGTTATTTTGTACTGCAGCACCTGCTACACGCTTCAGGGTTTCGGCAGCGTTTTTGTCCGGCAGTTTCTTAATGCTTTCCGAGGCTATCACAGTCACTATCTGCTGCGATGTCTTGGTCATATTAATAGCCTTGTTCTCGCTGCCGCGCTTGAATGTAGATTTTACCTCTACCTCATTTAGGTTGCGCGCGCTTTCTTTCATTTCCAGTTCGCCTAGGTTCAGGTTCTGCGTCGCTGTTATCTCTATTTCCTTTACCAGTGTTTCAAATCCCAGGTAGGTGATGATAAGCTTTTGCTTACCTGCCGGTATGTTAAGCAATATAAAGCTGCCATCCGTTTCTGAGGCCACACCTATGTTGGTGTTTTCTATTTTTACTATAGCGCCTGGCAGCGCTTCGTTGCTGCCTTTTAGTACTCCCTTTACAGAGTTTTGTGCCAATAAATTACAGCTAACGATAGCAAGAAAGGCGAGTAGAAGTGTTTTCATAAACCGCCGCAAAACTACCGCGCCGTTTTTCCTTCAATACTTCCGAAGGGTTATGTTTGTGTGAAATATTTGCTACGTCAATATGCTCAAATCATTTCCTTGTTAGTGTTTGCTTAACGGATTGTTAACACCGCTTTTATATTACTGATTTCACCACCTTTTCTATCTCCTTTTCGCGCTGTGCATCAGTCAGGTATCTTACCCTGCCTATACGGGTTGTCTTCACGGGCGATACCCCGCAAAATTTCAGCACGGCCTGCTTTACCATATTTATATCACTGTTTCGGTACTGCCACCACAGGTACCAGGCCGGTGAGTCGCAGGTGCTTATTATCTCGGCCTCCCTGCCTTTCAGTAGTTTATCCCATAGCGGGTCTTTGGCATGGTAGCGGAAGGCAAAGCCTTTCCATAGTACCCTGTCAAATTAGCCTTTTAGTATAGCAGGTACAGAACCCCACCATACGGGATATATGATTACCCATTTTTCGCACCATAGTATATTTTCCTGCGCCTGCTTCAGTTCTGGTTCCAACTCTTGTTGCTGCTTGTATCCTTTCCATAGCACAGGGTCAAAGCACATATCGCCTATGCGCTGTAGCCTTACTTCATGCCCCTTTTGTTTTGCCGCATGGCTATAGGCATTCGCTATGCGCGCATTAAAGCTGTCGTTGTCCGGGTGGCCCAGTAGGATGTAAATTTTCATGTGCAGTATTCGTTGTTTTCGCCTTAGCCAAAGTACGGCTATATCATCGTCTGTGTGCTGATTTTAATCATAAACGCATTTGTCATTAATCATCATAGGCTGCTATGTGTCACATTAGCTTGCACTGCTATCAGCGTTGTTGGTTTTCGGCATTCCCCGTTATGGGATAAAATCAGCGAAAACCAACTCCGCATACTGGCATGTTTCTTTATTTTTCGCTGTTGGGGATGTTCCGCATGACAATCCGAACCCAGACCCCGGGGTTCTCTGAACCCCAACGCACAAAGTTGCTTCTGCCGTGGTGGGTATCTCCACCCACCAGTGCCCGTATGGTGTATGCTATATCTGCCGTGGCTCAAGAGTGCTGATTAGTTAGGACATTAACCACGGATATTGGATTCCAGATTTCTGAAATAAACTAATTGAGTGTAATTGAAATAAATTTATCTAATGTACGAATATGATATATCTTCAATTTATAAACCTTGAAAGTGAAAAAACACATTCTCATTACTCTATCATGTGTATACTGTTTTTCTGTTTTTAGCCAATCAATTAGTTATGGTAATTTAGTTGTGGTGCGCGTTGGTAATGGTATTGACTCCCTAACAGAATCCACAGCTCCTGTTTTTCTTGAATTGCGCTCTTTAACATCAGGTGCGCTGAACCAAACCATCTCTATGCCTACGGTTTCATCGGGTAGGAATAGAGCATTTACATTGTCCGGAAACTCAACAACAGAAGGCCTTATAAGTTATTCGGCTGATGGTAAGTTAGTAACTCTTGCCGGATATGATGCACCTCCGGGTATGGATACTTTTAATGGAATAGTTGGTGTGGACAGGGTTTTGGCAAAGGTGGATGCGTCCGGAGTTATAAGTACCTCAACAGTATTAACGGCGGG
>DLGO01000019.1:12491-15965 GCA_002482725.1 Bacteroidetes bacterium UBA7692
AAGTATTAGTTCAACCACTACTAAGGATGGTTCTTACTTTTTTGCAGCAGGACAGGGGGATAACAATACAGGTGGGTTGTACTTTGCGTGGGCAGACTCAGTATCCGGGGTTAAGATTAATAATACTGTTGATAATACCAATATGGTAAATGCTATTGCAGGTAGGCTTTATACTACTGCATCATCAGGCGGAATATATACTGTAAGCTCTGTTGGCGCGGGTTACTCAAATAGCGCAACTCAATCAATTATAACTTTGCCGGGATTGCCAAATGATTCGATGCAAAGGCCTTTTTCTTTTCAAATGCTGGATTTGAGCAAGATAGAACCTGGTCTGGATGTTCTATATGTAGTTGATACAAGAGATTCTTTAGGCGGCATCTATAAATTTTCACTTGTTTCAGGGGTTTGGATGTCAAATGGAAAGATGCCTGTAAAAGGATTGATAGGCCTGGCTGTATACCAAACCTGTAAATTGAGTATAGATGGTTATGCTACGAACAAATCGACCTTGTTTAGATTTAATGATAATGCAGGATATAACCAAACTATTGTAGATACTTTGATTCCAATTGTTTATGCTCCTATGCATGAACAATTTAGAGGCGTTACCTTTTCCCCTAATACTGCAGCCGGACGGCCAAGGTCAAAATTTGTATCTTTTAGAAGTAGTACTTGCTATGGTGTTAATGATGGCTCTGTATATTTTCATACTGAAGGAGGCGTATACCCTTATGGTTATTACTTGGATAACAATATAAGTGGAGGTCCGGGATATTCGGGATTGGCTCCGGGGCAACATTATTTTATTGCATACGATATGGTAGGTTGCCGGGATACCACTTGGTTTAATATAACACAAAGACCACCTATTATCGTGGAAATTAAAGATACGGGTGTAACCTGTTATAATGATAAAACAGGTATACTATCTGCCACAATAGTTTCTGGTGTTGATTCAGGATATAATTATTTTTGGGAGGATAGTTCTACCAATCTTTATCGTAATAATCTCTCTCCGGGAAAATATATGCTTACGGTTAATAATGCCGATGGTTGTAGAAGGATATTTCAGGATTCAATACAAGGGGGAGATTCAATTGGAGTGAATTTTATTAATACTGAAGCGGATTGTGGAATAGATAATGGCGTATTGCGGGTAATGCCTTATGGGGGATATGGCTCTCCTTATCAATACTCCTGGAGTGATACAGCAAATCATCAGTCCATAAGAAGCAACTTAAGACCGGACTATTATGAATTAAGGGTAACAGATAAAAAAGGCTGCTCAGCGTATTTTGGAGATTCTGTTTATAGAAGTTCAACATTAAAAATTACGGCTTTAACACAAACTTCTTGTATAAAAAAATCAGACGCCAGTATTCAGATAAATATTGAATTTTATACTCCCCCTGTAGATTATATATGGGCGGATACTATACTCAATATAGGACAAAGAACCTCTTTGCCACCAGGTATTTATTCAGTAAGCATAACAGATGCCCTTGGTTGTTCGGCGAGTAAAAGTGTATCGATATTCTTACCGGATACAATTAATGTTTCAGGCGTGGCTTATAATCCATCATGTCAGGATATGGATAATGGTGCAATATATATTACCACTACAGGAGGTACTCCGGGTTACAATTATGATTGGGGTTTTTCGCAAAGCGAAGATGTTACTTATCTGACAGAAGGAAGCTACTCTGTTACAGTTACAGATGCAGCAGGTTGCAAAAAAACTGCCGATTATAACTTAGTTAAGCCAGCTGAATTAATTGCCAATGCAGGAGCGTTGTTTGAAATTTTAGGGCGAGATTCTGTAATTATCGGTGGCTCACCAACTGCTTCAGGTGGTATTCCTCCATATTTTTACTCCTGGACTCCTGATCAGTTTGTCAATATGAAATCAGAGTCTAACCCTATTGTTTCTGGTATTGATCAAACAACTGTTTTTACGGTGGATGTAAAAGATAGTAAAGGTTGCCATGCAACCGCTACCTGTACGGTTCGTTTTAAGCCTACCGGGATTCACGATTATAATAATAGACAACTGGGTATATCTACCTTCTACCAGCCTGATGGCAGTGTTGTATTTACTATTGATGATGAGAACTTAAACCATGAAGTTTTTATTGATATTTATACTGCTAATGGTCAGGTAGTTTGTAGTAATACGGTTAATTATTCTGATTTTGTTTTTGTATCAATTCCTGATGTTTGCCAGTTATCGAATGGTGTATATTTGGCAAAATTTACAGTTGGTGGCAAAATAGCTGTCAAATCATTTATTTTAAACAGGTAGCATTTTGTTATGTCATTTTTTTTCTAAATTGTTTGGGATCATGTAACCATAAATTGAGGATTGTATCATTAAAAAAAGAACATTAAATCTCCCACATGACATCTCTCATACCCGCCACCAACCTTTAGCACCCTTTTCCACCTTCCGTCACTTTATCTTGCAGTATAAATAGCTGCGGTATGGCAGCATGCCGTATTTGCCCCGTTGTGGGATAAGCCGCCCAAAACAAGGCAGGGTATACTGGCATGGTTCTTTATTCCTCCCAAACAGCAAACTAACTTATCACCAATGCAATCAACCAATAACGGATTATTAATACTTAATGTGGGTTCTTCGGGCGTCAAATTTGCCTGTTACGGCACTTCGCCCGCTTTGGTCAAAACGCTGTATGGGGAAATAAAGAATAAGTCCGCTGCTTCGGCCATACTGCGCTTTCACAACAGCGCCGGCAGGTCCGATACTGTGGTGTTTCATTTGAAGGAGGGCAACCATATAAACACCCACTTGCTGGACTGGCTGCAACAGCAAACCGAACTGGAGCAGTTAACGGCCACGGTGCACCGCATCGTATATGGCATGGAGCGCACGCAGCCGGAGCATATTACCGACCAACTATTGCAACAACTAAAGGCCATAAGCGCCTACGACCCCGACCACATGCCGCAGGGCATAGCACTGGCAGAGCTGTGCCGCAGGCGTTTTCCGCAGCGGCAGCATATTGCCTGTTTCGATAGTGCTTTTCACACCAGCATGCCTGCGGTGGCCAAGCGGCTGCCCATAGCGCGGGAGTACTACGGGCGCGGCATACACCGCTATGGATTCCACGGCCTGTCGTATGCATACATGGTGCAGAAGCTGCAGCAGATAGCAGGGCCGGGCGTGGCATCGGGCAGGCTGATACTGGCGCACCTGGGCAATGGCGCCAGTGTGGCGGCTGTGCTGAACGGCAAAAGCATGGATACGTCTATGGGTTTTACCCCGGCATCGGGCCTGCCCATGAGCACCCGCGCCGGCGACATAGACCCCGGCCTGGCGTGGTACCTGATGGAGTGCGAAAAGCTGAGCCCCGAAGAATATAAAAACATGGTGAACCATGCATCGGGCCTGCTGGGTATATCGGGCACCACAGGCGATATGCAAAAGCTGCTGGAGGCCGAGGCCACCGATGC
>DLGO01000019.1:15993-16945 GCA_002482725.1 Bacteroidetes bacterium UBA7692
ATGCCAAGGCGGCAGAGGCAGTGGAGTTTTTCTGCTACCATGTGCGCAAGTACATAGGTGCCTACACGGCCGTGCTGCAAGGGTTGGATGTGCTGGTGTTCAGCGGCGGCATAGGCCAGCACGCGCCACAGCTGCGCGCCGCTATTTGCGGTCCGCTCAAATACCTGGGTGTGCAGCTTGACTATGAAAAGAACAACGACAACGAACTGCTGGTTTCTGCCGCCAACAGCAGCGTGGCGGTATGCGTAATACCCACCGACGAAGAACATATAATGGCCGAAATGGCGCTGGCGCTTTTAACTGATACCCATAAAAACTAAACACCGATGGAAAGGATAAATGAAACAACCAATACTACACCACTTACCGATGAGCAGCTGCACAAAATGGATGCCTGGTGGCGCGCGGCCAATTACCTGTCGGTAGGGCAGATATACCTGTACGATAACCCGCTGCTGAAAGTGCCGCTGACCATAAAGCATGTGAAGCCAAGGCTGCTGGGCCACTGGGGTACTACGCCCGGCCTCAACTTTATATACGTGCACCTGAACAGGATAATAAAAAAACTGGGTACGGATATGCTGTACATAACGGGTCCCGGGCACGGCGGCCCGGGCTTGGTGGCAAGTACCTACCTGGAGGGCACCTATAGCGAAGTGTACCCCGAAATAGCGCAGAATGAAGCAGGCATGAAAAAGCTGTTCAAGCAGTTTTCTTTTCCCGGAGGCATACCCAGCCACTTGGCACCCGAAACACCCGGCTCTATACACGAGGGCGGCGAGCTGGGCTATTCGCTGGTGCATGCCTATGGCGCGGCTTTCGACAATCCTGATCTGGTGGTGGCCTGCGTAATAGGCGATGGCGAGGCCGAAACAGGGGCGCTGGCGGCAAGCTGGCACTCCAACAAATTCCTGAACCCCGCGCGCGATGGCGCGGTGCTGCCCATATTGCA
>DLGO01000032.1:0-9513 GCA_002482725.1 Bacteroidetes bacterium UBA7692
AAATAAGGCGCAGGGGTCGATATAATGAAGGAATGGTTGCGCAATGCCTTTGTTCTACAGCCATCGGGTGATCTGATTGTAGCAAAACAATCTTTCGAACAGTTATGGCGTTAATATTAACAGAGATCAAATATTTAGATAGATAAGCGATTTAATAATAGATTGCATAGTATATTAGAGAATGATGATGAAGTACATTTTTAGCTGCTGCATAGCGCTTGTTTCGCTGGCGGGGTATTCGCAAAACAACCTGTACTTTTGCGCAGCGGTGCAGAATAATGAGTGTGTGCTGAACAATACGAAGTTCTTTTCGAGTCCGGACAGTACCTATATGCCGGTGTGCATGATGTACAGGAATGAGAACGGGCTGAGCACTACCAAGCTATATTTTGTAGTAAACAAGATAGACGAGCAAGGCAAGGAAGTTTTCTTTGCCACATTTGACCAGGATGTGCAGGCAGAATGGGTATGGGCATACAAAACGGGGAACTTTACCGTGCCGGGCAAGTACACCGTAAAGGTGCTGAGCCAGACGGAACTGCCACTACTGGTGAAGACCTTTGAGATATTTAAGCCATAGAGAGATATAACTTTCCACAAATACTGTGCAATTAATATTGTAACAACAATACTAAGACCTACTTTTGTAGTATGAGTAAATTCCTGTTTAGCGAAAGCCTGAAAAATGCTATCAGTTATGAGCAATATTATGCGCTTACAAACGACATAATAGCATCACCGAATCCACCTGCTCCCTACAACGAGGAGAAGATGCTGAAGTATACGGCAGACAACTACAACCGAATGACCGGTATAAACCGTGAGATAGCGATAGACCAAAAGCTGTATAACCTGATGGACTCGCTAACGGAGGAGTGGCTGTGGGTAGTAATATCGGAGCCATGGTGCGGTGATGCATCGCAGTCGGTACCGGCACTGGCAGCCATAGCAGCATGCAGCCAGAAAGTAGAATTGAAGATAGTGCTGCGCGATAGCAATATGGATGTGATGGATGCCTACCTGACCAACAATGGCAGGTCGATACCTAAGCTGATATGCGTGCGTAAGGAGGATATGGAAGAACTGGGAACGTGGGGCCCGAGGCCTGCACCGCTACAGGAAATAGTACTGCGCTACAAGGATATGCCGGATATGAGCATGGGGCAGAAGATAAACCTGATACATGACTGGTACAAAATGGATAAGACAATAATGATACAGCAGGAGTTTATACAACTGGTGAAAGACTGGAAAAGCGCGACGGAAAAGAAATAAGAAAACTGATAAACATATAACGAATAAGAAATGAAGACTTCGGAAATAAGATTTAAGATATCGCTGGATGACCGCAATATACCCCACGATATAAAATGGCTGGCAACGGACTCCAAGCACCAGGAGCTGAAGGATACGAAGAGCATGTTTGTATCGCTATGGGACCCAGCGGACAAGACTACGTTCAACATACACCTGTGGACCAAAGACATGAACACAGACGAGATGCATGCGCAGTTTTTTCAAACGCTGATGAGCCTGACAGAAAGCTACCAGCGCGCTACCGGAAACCCATACGTAAATGAGGCGATGAAGAAATTTGCCAACGACCTGGCGGCAAAAACATCGGACTGGGAAGATGGCAGGCAGGCTAAATAAATGCCATATTACAGACGCATTAACAGAATAGTTTTTGCCAAATAAAAAAGTTTTTAAAACTAAATTTTTTTAGGCGCTATTTTTTTTGATAATGCCTTTTGTAATTATCTTTAGTGTGTTTCATTTGCAATAAATTATTTCATACCTATTTTAAACATTGTAACAATGCCACGTAAAAAACAAAGCGAAGACGAAGAATTGGATCTTAATGATGATCTTGATTTGAATGAGGATTTAGACGACACAGATGATATAGAGCTGGATGCTGACGACGTAGTAGAGGATGAGCCAAGCGTGGACGACCTGAAAGCTATGGAAGGCATGGAAGAGTTTGACGACCTGCTGGAAAACAAAAGCAGCGGCCGCGGACGTGGAAGAAAGAGCAGCTTTGATGATGAAGACGAAGACGCAGGAGGATTTGACGAGTTCGGATCGGGCGACTACGACGACATATCTGATGACAGCTTCGAGGACGACTTCTAAGCCATGAGGCCGGTACGCGTTCTTATAGCAAAGGTAGGTTTGGATGGCCACGACCGTGGCGCTAAAGTTATAGCAACATCGCTGAAAGACGCGGGTATGGAAGTGATATATACAGGACTGAGGCAAACACCCGAAATGGTAGTGAATGCGGCCCTGCAGGAGGATGTGGATGCCATAGGTGTAAGTATATTGAGCGGAGCGCACATGACGGTGTTCCCCAAAATACTGGCACTGATGAAGGCCAAAGGCATGAACGACGTATTGCTGACAGGTGGTGGAATAATACCTGCAAGCGATATGAAGCTGCTGAAGGATGCAGGATGCGGCGATCTGTTTCCCCCAGGAACGAACACCGCAGCTATATCTGAATATATCAAGACATGGGTAAAAGATAACAGGAGCTTTTGAGAAATGCCTGCGGGTGTTTTTCAAAGGCTTTAATTTTATAGAAGAAAACAAGCAATGAAAGAATTTAAAACGCTTCTCACAGACCTGACAGATGGCATATACACCATCACCATTAACAGAGAAGATAAAATGAATGCGCTGAACAGGCAGGTAGTATCTGACCTGAACGATGCTATAGATGAAGTGTATAGCAATCCGGAGATTAAATCGGTGATCATAACCGGTAAAGGCCCTAAGGCATTTGCTGCAGGCGCCGATATAGGCGAGTTTAAAGGACTGACCGCCGAGCAGGGAGTACAATTGGCAAAAAGGGGGCATGAGGTATTCAATAAAATAGAACAGGCACCAAAGCCTGTGATAGCTGCGGTAAACGGTTTTGCGCTGGGAGGCGGATGTGAGCTGGCAATGGCCTGCCATATACGTATCGCAAGCGAAAATGCCAAGTTTGGACAACCGGAAGTGAATCTGGGAATAATACCGGGGTATGGTGGTACACAAAGACTGGTTCAACTGATAGGCAAGGGCAAAGCCCTGGAACTATTGATGACAGCCGATATGGTAGATGCCGTATGCGCAGAGAAAATGGGTCTGGTAAATGATGTGGTATTGACGGTAGAGCTGCTGGAAACATGCCGCGCTATGCTGGCCAAAATAAATACCAAGGCACCGATAGCTATATCTAAAGTGATAGAATGCGTACATGCGCACTACACAGATGGTATGGATGGCTTTAATACAGAGATTGAGGAATTTGGCAATACAGTTGCTACAGAAGACTTCATAGAAGGTGCTTCAGCTTTCCTTGAAAAAAGGAAAGCCCACTTTAAAGGTAAATAGCAGCCTGAAAGGGTTGTCAGCAGGAGGTTTTGGCAATGGTGCAAATAATATGCACCAAAGTGGAAATGAACTGCTTATTAAATAAATCAAAATTCTATCTTCGCCCGCAATGCAATACAAGCGTATTTTGCTCAAACTAAGCGGTGAATCGCTGATGGGCAGCAAACAATTTGGAATAGATGCCGAGATGGTAATGCGGTATGCTGCTGAAATAAAGCAGTTGACCGATGAAGGAGTAGAAGTGGCAATAGTGATTGGAGGTGGCAATATATTCCGCGGAATACAAGCTGCAGCCAATGGCATAGACAGGGTACAAGGAGACTACATGGGCATGCTGGCTACGGTAATCAACAGCATGGCATTGCAAAGCGGCCTGGAAAAGGCCGGTGTGTACACCAGGTTGATGAGTGCTATAGAAATGAAGGAGGTAGGTGAGCCATTTATAAAACGCAGGGCGGTGCGCCACCTGGAGAAAGGCCGGGTAGTGATATTCGGTGCAGGCACGGGCAATCCGTACTTTACCACAGACACGGCAGCAGCACTGCGCGCTACAGAGGTGGAAGCTAATGTGATACTGAAAGGTACACGTGTAGATGGTATCTACGACAGCGACCCGGAAAAGAATCCGGATGCGAAGAAGTATGATACCCTGACCTACGGCGAAGCACTAGGCAAAAAGCTGAATGTGATGGACCTGACGGCTTTTACCCTATGCCAGGAAAATAACCTGCCGATAATAGTGTTTGACATGAACACACCGGGCAACCTGATGAAGGTGGTGAAGGGTGAAAAAATAGGAACCATAGTAAGCAAATAGAATCAACCAATAATCATAAACTAATCATTTAAAAGATGACCGACGCAGATTTAAAAAAGGTACTGGACGAAGCCCGCGATGCGATGAAAAAAGCCATCGAGCATTTTGAGTATGAGCTGAGCAAGATAAGGGCCGGCCGCGCCAGCGCAGCTATGCTGGATGGATTGGAAGTAGAAGTGTATGGTGCAAGGACGCCATTGCAGCAGGTGGGTAATATAACCACGCCTGATGCACGATCTATACTAATACAGCCATGGGACCATTCGGTATTGAAAGATATAGAAAAAGCGATATTGGTAGCGAACATAGGATTGACCCCACAGAGCGATGGCAAGATCATACGCCTGAACATACCACCTATGACAGAGGAGCGCAGAAAGGAACTGGTAAAACAGAGCAAGAACGAGGCTGAGAACTGCCGTGTGTCTTTGCGCATGGTAAGGAAAGAGTCAAACGAAAAGATAAAGAAACTACAGAAAGATGGCCTGCCTGAAGACTCTGCCAAGAAGGGAGAAACAGACGTGCAGAACATAACCAATGACTACAACGGAAAAGTAGACAAGCACCTGGAAGTGAAAGAGAAAGAGATAATGACGGTATAACCATACCGGGTTAAGATATGAGAAGCGATGCTGCCTGATAAGGGTAGCGTCGCTTTTTTGTCTAAAATAAGGCAGTAAGCAACTTACTTGATGATACCTGTAAGCCTGCTGTACTTGTTGTACTGGTCTACGAGGGTCTTGGTAATCTGGTAGTCGGTGTTGTACTTGAGGAACTCAAGCGGGAGGTCGCAATAATCGATAAAGGCATCGTAATGATCCTCGGGTACGTATATTACATTGTTGTCGCGGTAGTAGTCGAAAAGGGCATAGAATACCTTGCGGCGGTTGTCTTCCACAACCTGTTCGCGGAGCTTCTTCTTCTGCTGGGCCTCGCTGCTAACCAGCTCATAAAGGGCACTTAAAGGACTGGTGAAACCGCTCACCTTATTGGCCTGGAACTCCCTTGGTATTTCGCCCAGGGCATTGCGGTCTTTCTCAATCTGCTCAAGGCCTTTCTTAGGTTTTACCACTACAGTTGGTCCGTATACGATCATACCCTGCATGTACAGTGTGACCTTATACTCCGGCTGTGCTACAGAGTCGGCAACGCTGAAGCGGATGGTTTGGTAACCCGGCAGGAAAACGAAAAGGGTGTCGGATTGCTTGGCCTTGATGGAGAAAGTACCATCGGGCATCAGTACTTCGGTAATGCCGTATTTGGGGTTGATGATGCTGGCACTGCTCAGGTTGCGCCTGGTATCTATATCCTTTATTTCACCCTTGATGAGTATCAGGGGATTTTGCTGGGCATGGGCTACTGTAGCAGCCGATAACAGTAAACAAAAGACAAGGAAGTGCTTCATGAATTATGCTGAACGAATAAACACTATTTAATAACGACTACTGAATTTATTAGTGAAAATTAATAAACTGCCTGAAAGGGGCAGAATATTTAAACGGGGAACCAACTTTTTATTGCAAAATGGGTTCAAAGCAATAAGGACTATTCTCAAAATATCGTAACCTTGCCTTTTATAAATTATGGCTGAAAACACAAGTATTCTGCAAATGACCGAAGTTGCGGCGTTGTATGACAAACAATTCAAGAAGGACAACTTCAACCTGGAGCCTAAGAGCCTCTACGACCCCATTAATGTAACAATGGCCAATAGCGGTAAAAGGATACGTCCGATACTGTTACTGATGGCTACCGACCTTTTCGGAGGTAGTGTGTATGATGGATTGAATGCGGCTTTTGCAGTGGAGGTATTCCATAACTTTACCCTGGTACATGATGATATAATGGACGAGGCGCATTTGCGCCGTGGCAAGCCAACCGTGTACAAAGAGCACGGAATAAACAAGGCGATACTGGTAGGAGATGCCATGCACCTGCATGCACACCGATACCTGCTGAAGGTGCCGGCCAACTGCTTCTCTGATGTGCTTAATGTATTCAATAAAGCGGCCATCGAGATAATAGAAGGGCAGCAGATGGATATGGACTTTGAGGAAAGGCTGGATGTGACGGTGAATGAATACCTGAAGATGATAGAGTTCAAAACATCGGTACTGCTGGCAGCGGCATTGCAGATGGGGGCTATCATAGGCGGGGCATCAAACTCAGAGCATGAGAAGATATACCAGTTCGGCTTGAACCTGGGCTTATCGTTCCAGATAAAGGACGACTACCTGGATGCCTTTGGTGAAGGGGATAAGGTGGGCAAAAGGATAGGAGGAGATATACTGAGAAACAAAAAGACCTTCCTGCTGATAACCGCCCTGAATGATGCTGACGAAGCACAAAGGGCGCGCTTATTAACCCTGTTCGATGAAAAGGATGAGGATAAGAAAGTGAACGGTGTATTGGAACTATATGCTGAACTGAAGATAAAAGAGAAGTCAGAAGCTAAGATTGAAGAGCTATACCAAAAGTCTTTGGAAAGCCTACAGTCTATCCGCGTAAAGGAAGAGTACAAAGAGCCCTTGAAAGTGATGGCTAAAGCTGTGCACGAAAGAGACTATTGATTGATACCTCAATAATAAAAAAGCCTCGCTACAGATTATGCAGCGAGGCTTTTTACGGTATAAGAACAGTGGTTTAACCCAATCGCTGTTTCATAGCCTCATATAGTATAACCCCGGCGCTTACGCTTACGTTCAGGGATTCTGTTTCGCCCTTCATAGGTATAGAGATGGTTGCATCGCATAGCTTCAATACAGCATCGGATACACCTTCGCCCTCATCACCCAGTATTATGGCAGTTGGCTTTTTGAAGTCTACATCACCAACGCGCTGGCTCTTGTTGGCTTCTGCGGCAAGCAATTGCAAGCCGTGTGCTTTCAATAGCTTGGCAGTAGAGCTGATAGATTGCTCGCGGCATACCATCAGCTTAAGCAAGGCCCCTGCGCTGGCTTTTATGGCCTCGGGGTTCATTTGAGCACTGCCGGAAGCCGGCACTATAATAGCCTGTGCGCCCATGCACTCTGCACTACGTGCTATGGCTCCCAGGTTGTGTACATCGGTTACGCCGTCCAGTACAACTAGTAGGGGTTGTTGCTTTTCGCGCTCTATTTTTTCCATTACTTCTTCTACGGTATAGTAGCTTACCAAAGAAAGGAATGCAACAACGCCCTGGTGATTAGGGTCGCGGAAGCGGGCGTATTTGCGTACTACCGAGTCCAGCTTCTCCTTTGGTACATACTGCACCTGGATATTTGCTCCACGTGCCAGAGCCGTGATAGCTGTTATTTCTTCACCGGTACCGCTCTTCAATACCATTATCTTTTCTATCTGCTGGCGGTCTGTCAGCGCATCCAAAATAGGCTTGCGGCCATAGATGCAATATTCTGATTCGGAGTTCATGTTTTAACTGTTTTGTGAAGCCGAAGCTTCTTTGTTTATCCTAAAATTAGTGCCAATCCAAATAGTATGGAAAATGCAAAGGTACCTAAAGCTACCTGTTTCAATAGCGGGTCGAATTCTGAAAGCACCTGAATGGTGCTTACTTTCTTGATATGTGTCACAAACATCATCAGCATAAATACCAGCAGGAAGATGAAAGTCTTGTGCGTAACCAATGCACCATATACCATGATACATAATACGGCTGCAAAGAAAAGCGAATAATGGTAGCGTTTTGCCCCATCGAAGCCAAGGCGCACGGCCATAGTAATCTTATTGGATTTTGCATCGCTTACCCTGTCGCGCATGTTGTTGAGGTTAAGTACTGCGGTAGCAAGCAAGCCGATAGCTGTTGCAGGGAGCAATACTGTCCACTCCCAGCTTTGAGCCAGCAGGTAGTAGCTACCACCTACACCAACCCAACCGAAGAAGAGCAATACGAATATATCACCAAGGCCCTGGTAGCCATAGGCACTTTTACCTACCGTATACTTAATAGCGGCTGCTATAGCAGCCAATCCAAGTGCAAGGAATACAAGGCTATTATTGAATGTAAGGTTTTTGGTGCCTTCGTATATAAGGTATAAGCCTGTAGTTAAAGCCAGTAAGGCTGCAATGATGATGCCCATCTTAATCTCTTTGAAGGAAAGCAAGCCTGCCTGAACAGCGCGCTTGGGGCCTATACGGTCTTCGTTGTCAGTACCTTTTTCGCTGTCGCCGTAGTCGTTTGCCAGATTGGAGAGAACCTGTAACAGCAACGTAGTGATAAAGCACAGCGCGAGTGTAAGGTAGTTAAAGTTGCCTTGGCTATGGGTATATGCCAAGCATGCGCCGGTGATAATAGAAGAGAAAGCGAGCGGTAAGGTGCGGAGCCTGAAAGCATGCAGCCATGCCTGTGTTTTTGAAGCCATAATTTATTGCCTTGCAGAGATGGGTTTACGCAGCTTCTGCATTTTGAAACTGGCCAACCTCTCTCAGATAACCAATGATAAGCTCTATAATACGCCCGATATTTTTCTCGGGCATGAATATGTAGTGGTGTTCACGTAGCAGGTCGAGCACGTGTATCTTGAACTCATCTTCAAAGATCTTTTTGCCAACGGAATCGTTCCATTTGAAGATGAACATATCCAGTATCAGGTAAGCTTCATGCTCTGCGATATGAAAGTCCAGGTACTTGTACACGTATTTTACAGTCTCGTAATAGTCAGGTGCGCCTTCCTTTTTGGGATTCCATGAATCAAGAGCAGATGCCATTTGCTTCCGTTGTTTTGACGTAAAAGTAAGCATTTCGCAGTTTAAATCCCTGTGTGTCACAGGATTTTTACCCCAAGTGTACTGTTTAGTGTTTTATTAACTGATAAATCGACAATTGCGCTCTATCTTCGCGCCTCATTTTTACCGTAGAAATATCCCGGATGCAAATTTCAAATAATAGTTCTGGCAGGAGAAACAATGTATGGGTTCCGCTTATATATTGCCTGGTGCTGGTTTTTGGTGTTTTATTAGGCTTATTGCTGTCGACAATCTCTGATGGCAAAAAGGCTCCCTTGATGCAGGGCGCTTATGACAAGATGGATGATGTACTGTCATTTGTGAAAATGAAGTATGTGGACACAGTGAATACCAATAAGCTATACGATATAGCAATACAGGATATGCTATCGTCGCTCGACCCGCACTCTACTTATATACCTGCGCAGGACCTGGCAGAAGCCAATGAATCGCTGGAAGGCAACTTTGAAGGGATAGGGATAGAGTTCTATATAGTGGAAGATACCATTACGGTGGTTACCCCGATATCAGGTGGCCCATCGGAACTGGTAGGTATAAAAGCCGGTGATAAAATCGTGAAGATAAACGATACT
>DLGO01000032.1:9536-12166 GCA_002482725.1 Bacteroidetes bacterium UBA7692
ATGAAGATGTATTGAAAAAGCTAAGAGGGGCGAAAGGTACTACAGTGAAAGTAGATATTATGCGCGCCAACAAGCTGCCACTGAAGCCATTTGAAATAGTGAGGAATAAAATTCCGTTATATAGTGTGGATGCGGGATACCTGATAGACAGCAAAACAGGGTATATCAAGATCAACCGTTTTGCGGCTACTACGTACGAGGAGTTCAAGAAGAAGCTAAGGCCGATGGTAGAGGAAAACAAGATAGAGAAGCTGGTGATAGACCTGCGCCAGAACCCAGGTGGATACCTGCAGGCTGCTGCACAGATAGCAGATGAACTATTGAGCGGAGAAAAGATTATAGTATATACCAAGGGCAAAGCTTACGACAGGCAAGACTACATGAGCGGTAAACCAGGATTGTTTGAAAGAGGTAAGCTGGTGATATTGATAGACCAGGGTTCGGCTTCTGCCAGCGAGATTTTGGCGGGTGCCATACAGGACTGGGACAGGGGAACTATAGTAGGTAGAACATCTTTCGGTAAAGGATTGGTGCAGGAGCAGTACGACCTTAGTGACGGCTCTGGTTTGCGCTTGACGGTAGCCCGCTATTATACACCATCGGGTAGGTGCATACAGAAGTCTTATGATAAAGGTACTGCTGCATACTACGATGAGATAGCCAGCCGCTTTAAAAATGGCGAGCTTTTCAAGGATGACTCTATACTACAAAAGGATTCACTGGTATTCGAAACTGCCAATGGCCGCAAGGTATTCGGTGGCGGTGGTATACACCCGGATGTGTTTGTGCCATTGGATACAAGCGGCAACCTGGATTACTATTTTGGCTTTGCCAATTTCATACCTGAGTTTGTGTACAAAAACTACAGCAGGTTCAGCACCAAAATAGATGGTTATAAAAACGTAGCTGAGTACAATCAGGGATTTGTGGTAGAAGATGCCTTATTCAATGATTTCCTACAGTATGCGTTTTCTCAAAAGATAAAGCAAGATGACGCAAAGCTGGCGGTAATAAAGCCTAAGCTGTTGATACAGTTGAAGGCTTACTTTGCGCGCCAACGCTGGCAGCAGGAGGGTTACCTGTTTGTAACTAAAGCTATAGACAAAGATTTGCAGAAGGCATTGGAGTCTGCTCAGTAGCATCCAAATGGTTAGATATCAAAGAGGCGATACTCCGTAAGGAATATCGCCTCTTCTTTTTATAAGGTAGGTTTGAAGTTATTTGAAAGGGCTGCGTATCTGGTATTCCTTTGGCTTTAGTGATTTGGCGAAGGTCTTCACGAGGTAGTTATTTACCAGCCCATTGCGGTGCTTCACGTAGCCATGTACTTCCATAGGTGTGGCACCCACAGTGCTTTTTATCTCGGTGGCGGTACGGCCAAAGTGAAGCTTGTTCAGCTTTTTCTCTATGCCAAATTCCACCATATCGAACAGCATGCGGTTATACAGGTTCAGGTCTTTGTTGTTGGTATAGTCCATGCCCATATAATGCACTTCGCCTTTATTATCGCTGCGGATGATGGAGTTGAAGCCGATCATTGCACCATTATAGAAGTAGCCAAAAAGGTGATAGCCTTCCGGGTTCAAAGCTTTTTGGATGGCAAAGTAATCGCGCTCCAACTGGCCTAAGACGAATGGCGCTTTGGCCATGGTGTTTTCGTGAAGCTGATATATCTCGTTTGCGTGCTGTGCAATGTCTTCTGCTGTCATGTCGCGTTTTTCTACAGCGGCACTTTGTGATAGCACCTTACGTGCACGCACGCGGTACTTGGAGGCAAAGGCATTCAGGTAATCATCGAAGTTGACCCATGTGCTGTTTAGCTGCAGGCTCATATCCGGCTCTTCGTATATACGGTGCGCATTAACTGCACGGCAGGCTTCGTCCAGCATGGCGTCCTGCTCATACACATCGCTTACCAGGAATGCTGAGGCATCTTTGCGCTGCTGCATAATGCTGTGCAATACAGAGGCGGTAAGCCTTGTTTTCTCTGCCTCGCTTACGTGCTTTTCGAAGTACACTCCTTTGTCGCCGGTTATAAATATGTTGCCTGTTATCAGCAGCTTTGCCTCTACTAGTTTCAATAGCTGCGTTTCTATTGCACTACGCATTCGGGTAAAGAATGAAGTGCCGGATGCAGTGTACTTATTCAACTGGGAGCCGCTGAAGTTGACCAACTGGAAATAGGCTGCGCCTACAGTCAGGTTCTCCTCCTTTATCATTACATAGAGCATCTGCATTTTGCCTTTCTGGTTGTTTTCCAGCAGGCGGAGATATTCAGGAGAGGAGAGGAGGGAGTTTTGGGGAACTAAGCGCTGCCAGGTATTAAGCGGCAGGGTGTCACACGATTCGAAAATTTCGATCGAAAAATTAGGGCTCATCACGAATGTTCTACAACAGGGAATCGAAATACTGATCATTTACCTTTAGTCGGATAAAGGTATGATTTATTGTATCTATACATATAAAACCTGCAATTTAATCGCTTGGTTTTTAGTATATTAAATAAGTAGACTAAAGAAAAAGTCGCTGATATATTATCAGATCCATACTGATAATGGATTGATGCCCAAGGCTGCGCAGCATGGTTATAACCTGCCCGCGGTGTAGAGTACCATGGTTGACCACATGAA
>DLGO01000032.1:12174-13753 GCA_002482725.1 Bacteroidetes bacterium UBA7692
TCTATTGGTTGCGTAAACTCTTTTCCGCTCATGTTTTTGTAAGTAATAGTGGATGTAAGGAAGGCCACATCCTGCTTGGCAACAAAGGCTGAGAAGGCTTTGCTGTGGGCCATGTAAGCCTCCAACGTTTCTTCCAGCGTGCCTGTGAAATCCTTGCTTGGCCAGTCGGTAAGCGAGTGTCCCTGAATACGTGTAAACCAAACTGTTTCCGCATCCCATATATGGAACAGTGTTTTGCGTATAGTATTAAAGCTGCTGGGTGTTTCTACATCCACCAGCTCAATTGCCGCGCGTACGTTTTCTACCAGTTTTTCCGAAGCCCACGCATTGTAGGCAATATGTCTTTGTACTGTATACATTTCTCAGTTAATTGCATTCGAAAGTAATGATTCAGCGACAAACACAAATTATGGCTAAAAAAGCAACATCCCCGAAACTCAATATCGCCTCTATATGTGCACGTGAAGAAGAAATCAGCAAGAAGCTGATGCCGCATACCGCGCCTATCTATGCTTCGTCTACTTATATATACGAGTCGCCGGAACATGCCGCGCGTGTGTTTGAAGGTAAGGAAGAGGCATTTATCTACAGCAGGTGGAGCAACCCAAATGCCGAATTGGCCGAGCAGAAGATACTGGCACTTGAGACTTTTGGATTAAAAGGTGTGGATGCCACGGCATTGCTGTTTGCATCCGGCATGGCGGCTATCAGCGCGCTGTTCCAGTCGGTGCTGAAGCGTGGAGATACATTGATAGCGCAGGGTAACATATATGGCACTTCTATCGACTACTTCAATCACTTTGGCGAGTTGGTAGGGGTGAAGGTAGTGTATGCTGACTTTGGTAATCTAGAGGCATTAAAAACTTTGGTGGCAAAGGATAAAAAGGTGAAGATGCTGTATGGCGAAACACCGAGCAACCCTACTGTGAATTGCTATGACCTGAAAGCACTTAGCACCATAGCCCATGCTGCTGGTGCAGTGATGGCGGTTGACAATACCTTTGCTTCACCAATACTGCAACAGCCATTTGCCTTTGGGGTGGACTATATAATACACTCGGCTACCAAATACCTTAACGGGCATGGCAATGCGCTGAGCGGTGTATTGTTGGGCAGGGATAAAAAGATGATGAAAGAAGCATGGAAAGTGCGCAAACTGCATGGCTCAATTGCTCCTGCTTTCGATAGCTGGCTGCTGTCGCAGGGTATGAAGACACTGCCGCTGCGCATGGCAGCGCATAGTGCAAATGCACTGGAGGTGGCGCGGTACTTTGAAAAGCACAAGGCAATAAAGAAAGTACACTACCTGGGCCTGGAAAGCCACCCGCAGCATGAACTAGCTGCAAGACAAATGAAAGCCTATAGCGGCGTGCTGAGCCTGGAACTGAAAGACGGATACAAAGCCGGAAAGAGATTGATGGAGAAAGTGCGCTTCTGCAGGTTGACGGCATCTCTGGGTACCACCGATACGCTGATACAGCACCCGGCATCTATGTCGCACTATTTTGTGCCAAAGGCGCAGCGCGAGGCTTATGGCATAACAGACGGACTGGTGCGCCTAAGCGTGGGCATAGAAGAT
>DLGO01000031.1 GCA_002482725.1 Bacteroidetes bacterium UBA7692
GGTTTCAATATTACCGTATTCCCTAATCCATTTGTAGAAAAGGCGACCATATCTTACCGCCTGGAAAATGATGCTAAAGTGAACCTGCAAGTGTACAACATAGAAGGTAAAGTGGTGGCAGAGTTGCAAAACGGCAAACTGAACGCAGGAGTATATTCTGTACCTGTGGACTCAAAAGACCTGAAAGCGGCAAGCGGTGTATTGATTGCAAAGCTGACAATAGATGGAAAGGTGTACAGCCAGCAAATGGTGCATGCCAATTGGTAAATGAAAATGGGTTTTAAATAATTGGAGAAAGGTCTTTGAGCAATCAAAGACCTTTTTTTATACCATTTCCTCAATGGAAAAACCAGCGGCAAGCAGGTGTTGCCAAAAGCGCGGATAAGATTTTTCTACCACCGATGGAGCTTCTATAGTAATTGGTCCCAGTAAGGAGAGCGGGGCAAATGCCATGGCCATTCTATGGTCGTGGTAGGTGCTTATTACCTCTTTTGGGTGGGTGTAGTTACCGGATAGTTCAAACTGATTAGGTGAAAATTCATTAAGCTGTACGCCGCATTTGGCCAGCTCGTTTTGCAGCGCTTTTATCCTGTCTGTTTCCTTTATGCGCAGGCTTTCCAGTCCTGTAAACTTAGCCCGCACATTCATAGCTGCTGCCAATACAATAATGGTTTGGGCAAGGTCGGGACTATCGCTGAAATCCATGGTGCAGCTGTTGCTAAGGAAGACTGATTTGGATAGCCTGGCTCCGCTCTTGTCAAATGAAGCCTTTACGCCGAATTGCTCTGCAAATTTTGTAATAGCGCTATCGCCCTGCATGGAATCCTGTTTCAACCCATGTAATTGAATATCGCTGCGCTCGGCTAATGCTGCAATGCTGAACCAATAGCCTGCGCTGCTCCAGTCGCTTTCTACATGTATATCAGCCGGTATCAACGGTTGTGGTTTAATCACCAGCTTTTCCGGTGTTGACCAGTTGTGCTGAATACCCAGATGCCTGAGCATACTCAGGCTCATATCTATATATGGCCTGGATGTAATTGCTGTGCTGAAATTGATAGTAAGCCCTTTAGGCAAAAAAGGAGCTATCAGTAGTAGCGCGGTAATAAACTGGCTGCTGATATTACCCGGCAGTGTGCAGGTGTTTCCGATTTTTTTAAAATCAGTTAGCGGGTTTATTTCAATTGGTGCGAAACCTGCTTTGTTTTTGTATTCGAGCGAAAATCCTAAACCCCGCAATGCTTCGGTTAGTGGCGCGATAGGCCGATCCAGCATTCGCTGAGTACCTGTAAGCACCTTGTGCTGATTGGATGCGCAGAAGTACGCTGTAAGAAAGCGCATGGCTGTGCCTGCGTCCAATACATCTATAACAAGATCCTTATTCTTTAAATTGAAAATGAGGTTTTGGGTGTCACGGGCTTCCGACAGATTATGTACCTGAAACGCATGGTTGCTCAATGCCTGTAAAATCAGGGCGCGGTTGCTCTCGCTCTTGGAGCCCGGCAAATGTACATCTGCACTAACCTCCAGGGTGCGGTGCGAAAGCCTGATAGCGTTCATTGTAATAACTTATGGATTCCTGTATCAATAACGTTTCTGCGGTCTCATTAATTGCATACTCACCTATTCCTTTCAGTAGTGAAAATTGAATTTGTGCATCCTGATTTTTCTTGTCATTCTTCATCAGGGTTAGTAACTCATCTGTATTCTGTAATGGTTGCAGGTAGTTTGCAAAAACCGACAGAATAGTTTCGGTGATGGTGCTTAACTGCCCGTCGGTTAAGTACCCCTTTGCCTTGCTGATAAAGGCTTCACAAATCATACCTATGGCAATGCTTTCGCCATGCAGCAGGGGAGTAGTACTGCTTAAATAATAGCTTTCAACAGCATGCCCTATAGTGTGCCCGAAATTTAGTGCCTTGCGGATATTCTGCTCATAGGGATCGGCTGCTGTAAAGGATGATTTAATGGCAATTGCTTTTTTTATCAGCAGTTCATCGCCAACAAAATCCCGGATAAAGGAATTGCTCTGAATGGCAGTGTGCAGATGCCGGAACGACTGTGCATCATTTATAAGGTAGTGCTTTATAACCTCGGCAAGCCCGCTGGTCAGTTCCCTTTCCGGTAGAGTTTGCAGGAAATCGTTGCATACCAATACCTGATGCGCAGGGGTAAAAGTGCCTATGAGGTTTTTGAGCCCGTTGAAATCTACGCCTGTTTTACCACCTACTGCGGCATCTACCATACCTAAGAGAGAGGTTGGGATATTGATAAATGATATGCCTCTTTTATAACAGGAGGCCGCGAAGCCACCCATGTCGCACACCACGCCACCACCAATATTGATAAGCAACGTATTGCGGTCTGCATTATCTTTTGTAAGTATTTCCCAGATATGCGTGCAGGAATCCAGGTTCTTATGTTGTTCTCCGGCCGGTATGGTTATTACCTTTCTGTCACGATTTTGTGAAAACCTGCCAAGGCAATGCAGGGCAGTGTTGGCATCGGCTAAAAAGTAAACAGAAGAGAACCGCAGTGCTTCTATATGTTTTTCAACGTCCGGTATGGATGGGAAGAACAATACAGCACTCATGCTTATTTGATTTCTATAGCTGCTACAAAGTTGCGGTAAACCTCATCGCCAAACTCCTTTTTGCGGTTAGCAAGTTCCTGGTTGAAAAGATATAAGGCATTGGTAACGCTCATTTCCACATTGGGATTGTCGCTATCGCTAACACGTACGCGACCTACCCAGCTATCGGGGTAGTATCCAAATTTGAATTGAACCTTGCCCTTGAATGCTGCAGTGTTTGCCGCCAGTTCATTTTCCAGGTGGCGTTGCAGAAAATTGGCGACAGCTACACTAAGCGGGGAAGTCTGATTTGCACCGTCGAGCTTTACAATTACCGAAACGTTTTTGTTTTGGCTAAAAGCCGAAACAGTAATGAATAGTGCTAAAAGAGTAAAAAGTTTACGCATATCTAAGATTAGAATTTTCTTTCAAAAATAAATGAACCAATAAGAGCCTGGCGCACATCGATATTAGGGGTTTCTTCTTCTTCAATTTCGCCCATGATAGCCCTGGAGTTAGAAATCTCGTCGTGTATTGTTTCTTCGCTGGTAATTGGGCGGGTATATTTTTGCTCGTAAGCAGTGCCCTCTCCGCCATAAGAAGCGCCTTCATCTGTTATCAGAAATTGCTTTGGCTTGGCAGGTATCGGTTTTATTGCTTTCGCTATATCCTGCTTCTTTTTTGCAGGAGTAGTGGTTACAGGTTTAGCTGTAGTCCGCTTGTTATAGTCATCAAATGATTCTGACCTAGGTGCCGGCTTGGGTTGCTGATATTGGATCGGCGGAGGAGTGGATGAATACTGAGCCCTTCGCTTCTTTTCTGCTGCTTCCTTTTCTGCCTGGGCTTCCTTGTTTTTTTTGTAAACAGAGTAGACAAAGTAGCCTATCCCTCCCATAATGTATAGCACTACCTTTAATTCAGGCATACCTCTATATTTTTAGTGAATATACACAGTTTTTATATTTACAAATTCTTTTAATCCGTGTTCTGAAAGTTCACGACCAAAACCACTGCGCTTTATTCCCCCAAATGGTAGTCTGGGATCGCTCTTAACTATATCATTAACATATACATTACCAGCGTTCAGCTCTTCTATAAATAAAGCTGCATTGTCGTCATCATTTGTCCAAACACTTGCCCCTAACCCAAACTGTGATTTGTTGGCCAGCTCAATGGCATGAAGTTCGTTTTCTGCCAGGATAACTGAAAACACTGGGCCGAATAGCTCCTCTTTAAAAGAGGTAACATCAGGCGTTACATTTTCCAGCACTACAGGTGCCACAAAATTGCCATGTTCTTTTGCTTTGAAAGCATGGTAATGTGCGACAGCGCCATCGGTGATGCTGCGCTGTATCTGCCCGCGCACTTTTTCGGCCAGGTCCAAGCGTGCCAATGGTCCAACATGTGTTTCAGGGTCGAGCGGGTTGCCGACATTCAGCTTGCTTACCGCTTCGTTTAGTTTTGCTACGAATTCGTTTTTGCGCGCTTCGCCTACTATTATAAAACGTTTTGCCCCATTGCAGGATTGGCCTGAATTGATGATACGGCTCTTCATGGCACCTGATATGGCAGTTTCGAGGGGTGCATCTTCCAGCACAATGAATGCATCATTGCCACCCAGCTCCATTACTGCCTTTTTCAGGTTGCTGCCTGCCAGCCCTGCCAGGTAAGCCCCTGTAGTATCGCTACCGGTAAAACTAAGGCCAGCGATTTCGGGTAGGGCGATGAGCTTGGCGGCATCTTCGTTGGTCAGGTAATAGTTTTTGTAAACTCCATCGGTAATGCCGGCATCGTGGAAAAGCTGCTCTATGGCACCCGCGCAACCAGGAACATTGGGTGCGTGTTTTAGTATAGAAACATTACCAGCCATAAGCGTAGGTACCGCACAGCGGAATACCTGCCAGAATGGAAAATTCCATGGCATGATGGACATGATAATACCAAGCGGGTCGAATCTGATGTAGCTCTTGCTAGCCTGTGTGCTTACGCCTTGCGAAGCCAAAAAGCCTTCGGCATTATCAATATAGTAATTGAAGGCAGTAAGGGTCTTGGTTATTTCGTATTCAGCTTCCCTGAGTGGCTTGCCCATTTCGCTGGTGATAAGACGTGCATATTGATCTTTGCGCTCTTCCAGCAAATATGCAACCTTTCTCAACTGAGCACCACGCTCTGCTACGCTCAATTTTTTCCATTTGCCAAAGGCTTCCACAGAAAGGTTGATGTCGGGAAACGGGTGGAAAGGGTAACGCTCCAGGGTTTCCCCTGTTGCAGGATTTATAGTTGCATACATAAGCGCAAATATAGCGTCCCCAGCCACATATGCGGTTAGCTTATTAACAAGCTTTTAGCTTATAGGTAGGCTTTATCCCTGCTGTTCTTTTTATACTTCTTTTCCTCTGAGCGTTTTACAAAACCGATCAGGAATTTCTTGAATCCCGGGAGGTCCTTCATTTTAGGATTGCTGCCATGGTCCCTGAAACGGTTGAAATAGTATTTGGTGGCCAATACTGCAAAGGCTGCACAGGTGTTGTGGTCCAGGCTATTGCTCAGATTATTGAGCTTTATATTTTTTGAGCCGGCAGCTTTCATACCTGCATAAGCTACTTCGGAGTTTTTGTAATTTACTTCGCGGTCGCCCTGGCAATAGCACAACTGAACAGGTGCCTTTGCATTCCAATTGGTGAGGTTGTTTTCTGCCAGGCGTTTTTTGAAAGCAAAATCCGGATTGTTGACATATTGGTATACCATGGAGTCGTTGATTACATCCTTAGGTACTTTGGGCATCAGTTTATTCAGTTCATCTAGTGTGCGGTTGTCGTTTTGCTCAAAGAAACGTGGCAAAAGTGTGTCGAAAGGAGCTTTAAATATCGAATAGATGTTCTCTACTTCCAATATTCTGTATGCCTCCTGATAAGAAAGCAGCAAGTATGGCAGGTAAAACGGGCGCGGATACTCTTTGAACATGTATTTTTCCTGTTCGCCGGTCATATCGTAGGCACCGGACATAGGAGAGGAAGCAGTTACCTGAAATCTGGGGTCGTTTAGTTCCTCTATATATTTATGTGCGGCCATAGCAGCATGCCCACCCTGCGAATAGCCTGTGATAAATAGCTGTCCGTTGCTTTGCAGGTTGATTTGCTTGTTTAGCTCATCGACAGCGTATAGCATATAGATGAAAGACATGGCCTCTGACCAGGCATGCTGATACAAGTGGTTGCCCTCGCCTTTGCCGATACCATAATAGTCGGGGTACATAGCGGCATAGCCATCGGTAGCGAAAGACAGGCAGATGAACTGCTGTGCATCCTTATCTGAAATTTCACGGTTTTTTTGAATCTGTGTGCCGTGGCCGAACATCATGTAAGGAACAGCCTTTGTGGTTTTGGGTGCAAAGTATATTCCTGATGCCTGCCTCCAGGTGCTATCTATCCATTTTACCCTATAAGTAATCTCATAAATATCCACTGCTTCCTTTACGGGCATGGCTATTTTGGGTACTTTTTTGCTTTTCCACATATCATTGATGCTGCTTTTGGTATGTGACTTAATCAGCTTATAACTAAGCAGGTAAGGTCCATCGGAAGGAGTAACTGCCTTGGCAAAAAGGCATAGGAATACTAAACAGGCAGGTAGTAGATACTTCATTTGGGGACTGAATTTATGCTGCTAATTTAAACTTAATATGGGCACAAATGGATATTATCTTTAAGAGGGTAAGAATTATTAACGGATGCAAATTGCTTTCGTCTGATTCATTACATTCGCCATTCGATTTTTTACAAAAAGAGTAACAGATATATGGCAGAAGTTTCACATCGTATTATATTTTCAATGACAGGGGTAAGCAAGACAATTGCTCCCGGTAAGCAGATATTGAAGGATATATACCTTAGCTTTTATTACGGTGCCAAGATTGGCATAATAGGTATGAACGGGTCGGGTAAATCTACTTTGATGAAGATCATAGCAGGTGTAGACCAGTCGTACGAGGGCAAAATTGAATCAAACAAGGATTTCACTACGGGATACCTGGAGCAGGAGCCTCACCTGGATGAAAGCAAAACAGTAATTGAGATAATCCGCGAGGGCAAGAAAGAGATTTTCGCCATGCTGGATGAGTTCAACGAGATAAGTGCCAAGTTCGAGGAGCCGATGGACGATGATACCATGAACAAGTTGCTGGAAAGGCAGGGTTTGCTGCAAGATAAAATAGATGCAGCAAACGCATGGGAAATAGACCGTGTGCTGGAAAGGGCTATGGATGCGTTGCGCTGTCCTGAGCCTGAAGCATCGGTAAAGAACCTTTCGGGAGGGGAGCGCCGCCGTGTGGCATTGTGCCGCCTGTTGCTACAAGAGCCGGATGTATTGTTGCTGGATGAGCCTACCAACCACTTGGATGCAGAATCGATATTGTGGCTGGAGCACCACCTGGACCAATATAAAGGAACGGTAATATGCGTAACGCACGACAGGTACTTCCTGGATAATGTGGCGGGCTGGATACTGGAGCTGGATGGTGGCAAAGGCATACCATGGAAAGGCAACTACAGCTCATGGCTGGAACAGAAAACCCAGCGCATGGCGCAGGAGGATAAAGAGGAGAGCAAACGCCAGAAGATACTACAGCGCGAGTTGGAGTGGGTACGTATGGGAGCGAAGGCCAGACAGGCTAAGAGCAAAGCCCGTATAACCAACTACGAGCGAATGCTGGAAGAAGAAGGCAAGGGCAAGGAAGAGAAACTGGAAATATACATACCACCAGGACCAAGATTGGGTGCCAAGGTTATTGAAGCCAATGGTGTTTCTAAATCTTTCGGCAACAAATTGCTGTATGAGAACCTGAACTTTAAACTACCGCAAGGGGGTATAGTAGGTATCATAGGGCCAAACGGTGCGGGTAAAACAACCCTGTTCCGTTTGATAATGGGGCAAGACCAGCCGGATTCAGGCACCTTTGAAGTGGGGGAAACAGTTAAGATCTCTTATGTAGACCAATCGCATGCCAATATTGACCAGGAGAAAACTATATGGGAGGTAATAAGCAATGGTGATGAGTTTATAGAATTGGGTAAGCTGAAACTGAACAGCCGTGCTTATGTTGGTAGGTTCAACTTCAGCGGTGGCGACCAGCAGAAAAAGGTAAAAGTACTATCGGGTGGTGAGCGGAACAGGTTGCACCTGGCCCTTACACTTCGCGAAGAAGCAAACGTACTGCTGCTGGATGAGCCTACGAATGACCTGGATGTAAATACGCTGCGTGCTTTGGAAGAAGCATTGGAGAACTTTGCAGGATGTGCTGTGGTGATAAGCCACGACAGGTGGTTCCTGGACAGGATATGTACGCATATACTGGCGTTTGAGGGCGATTCGCAGATATACTTCTTTGAAGGAAGCTTTAGCGAATATGAAGAGAATAAGAAACAACGACTAGGCGATACCAGCGAGAAGAAATTCCGCTACAGGAAGCTGGTTGAATAATCTACATCATTTAACCTTATATATCGGAACGGCCTTTGAGTAATCAAAGGCCGTTTTTATTTGTCTTTATATGCTTTCTTAAAACCTATTTTAATTACCTTACGTAAATATTTTAGCCTAATCTAAATTTAGTATTAGATATAGCTAAAATTAATTTTAGTTTTGTAGCGTAAAGTAATTTAAGATGAAGTTATATTTTCCTTTATTGTTATTCATAGCTTCTATAGCTGCCTGTACCAAGCTGCCTTCAGAGGATTCTCTGTTGGATGGGCCGGTTGAAGGATTAACAAATGAAGAAAATCTCAGGTTCCTGAAAGGGGATGCTGCTTTTAATGATGAGGTATTTACTTCTTCTACAGGCCTTGGGCCGCTTTTTGTGGCTACTTCTTGTGGCTCTTGCCACGCTGGTGACGGCAAGGGGCATCCGTTTACAGCGCTTACCCGATTCGGGCAGAGTGATGAAACGGGAAACCAGTTTATGAATATGGGGGCGCCACAGCTACAGCACCGAGCGCTACCGGGATTTAAGGTCGAGGAAATTCCGGCAGGGGCAACTTTCTCCAAATTTATGCCACCGGCTAATACCGGATTGGGATATCTGGAACTGGTGAGCGATGCCGACCTGCTGGCCATAGCCGACCCGGACGACCTGAATGGCGATGGAATATCCGGTGTGCCAAACTGGAATAATGTGCCGGGCTATGCGCAGACGACCGCAAACAATATATCGCAAGGAGGGAAGTATATCTGCCGGTTTGGCAAAAAAGGGAGTGTGTTCAACCTATTGCAGCAAACGGCGAATGCCTATAATCAGGATATAGGTATCACCTCGCTTTACGAACCTTATGATACCTACACCAAGCAGGAGATAGACCCCGAGATACCAACGCAAACGGTGCTGGATGTGGTGCATTNNTTACCTGCAAACACTAAAGGCTCCGATACAGAGGGAGCAAAACAATGAAGTTGTGAAAAGCGGCAGGCAATTGTTCCTGAATGCGGGCTGCGAAAGCTGCCATAAGGAAACACTGAAAACAGGCGCTTCGCCAATACAGGCATTGGCTTACAAGGAATTTCACCCGTTTACAGATCTGCTGCTACACGATATGGGTAGCGCGCTGGATGATGGCTATACCGAGGGAACTGCTAAAACATACGAGTGGAGGACACCTGCCCTGTGGGGGATAGGACTGTCGCCAAACTCACAGGGTGGGCAGTACTACCTGATGCACGATGGCAGGGCGCACACGCTGAATGATGCTATAATGCTGCATGGCGGAGAGGCTACCGGCAGCCAACAGAAGTACAGCCAGATGAATGAGGCGGATAAACAAAAATTGATCAAATTCTTAGAATCTCTCTAACAAATATGGAACGCAAGGAATTTTTAATGCAATGTGGTGCTGCCTGTTTCAGCGCATCGCTACTGGCTACATGGCTGCAAAGCTGCGATGTGAAAAAGGCAGTGGTGGCTTCTTATAGCGATAACCAATTGAGTGTGCCGCTGAGCTCCTTTTACACAGAAAAGGATGGCAATAAGAAATGGAAGCGGTCGGTGGTGCTAAGGCACGAGAAAACGGCATTCCCGATTGCGGTTTTCAGGTATAAAGAGGGTGAGTATAAGGCATTGCTGCTGCGCTGTACACACCAAGGCAGCGAACTGAATATGTATGGCGACCTGATAACCTGTACGGCACATGGGAGCGAGTTCAGCAATAAGGGGGAAGTGACAAAAGGACCTGCAGAAACGAGCCTGGAGCAATACCCTGTGCATACCGATGACCAAAACATTTACATCCGAATAGCATGAAGCAACTGATACTTATACTGTTCACCATGATGGGTGTCGCAGCGTCCGCACAAAGTGTGGATTCTGTACCTGCGCCAAAAGCAGATACGCTGGTAGTGCAGAAGCGTGATACTGTGTACATGAAAAGGCCAAAACAGAAATGGTTTAAGCGGATAAAGCCTGACACTACGGGTACGCTGCTGAATATGGATGCAGTGTATAACCGCCCATTTATGCAGTTTGGTAAAGTGCCTGTGGCGGTAGGCGGATATATGGAAACGAATACCTCCTACTTCCAGACAGATGGGGTAAGTGATGGCTTCAGTTTCCAGATTCCGAGGCTTACCTTGTTTGTTTCGGCATCTATAAAACAGCGCATCAAATTCCTGACTGAGATAGAGTTTGAAGAAGGAGGGCGTGAGATAAATATCGAATTTGCCTCGGTGGATATTGAATTCCATCCATTGGCAAATTTCCGTGCAGGTATTATCATGAACCCGATAGGCTCTTTCAATCAAAACCACGACGGACCCAAGTGGGAGTTTGTGAACAGGCCGCTTTCCAGTACTACTATTATTCCCTCTACTTTTAGTAATGTGGGAATGGGATTCTTTGGCAAGTATGCGCTGAATGACTGGGTATGGGCTTACGAAGCCTACCTGACCAATGGATTTGATGATAAGATAATACAGAACGGGGAAAACCGCACCTGGCTGCCAGCTACCAAAGACAATGGTGAGCGGTTCAACGAGAGCTTTAACGGTTCGCCTTTAGTAACTGCCAAATTTGCGGTGAAGCATAAATATATAGGTGAGCTGGGCTTGTCGTGGATGGGTGGTATCTATAATAAGTTTAAGCAGGATGGCCTGAAACTGGACAGCAAAAGGCGGGTGGATTTGATGGCGGTGGACTATAATAACACCCTGCCCAAATTGAAGACCTACATCAATGCTGAATATGTAATGTCGCTGATAGATGTGCCTAATACATATACACAACAGTTTGGCAGCAGGCAGCAGGGATTTTTTGTAGATGTGGTGCAGCCTGTATTGAAACGGAGGATTTTCAATTGGGAGAGTTCTACCTTGAGTGTTGCCTTTCGTACAGAGTATGTAGACTACAATGTAGGCCGCTTCGAGAGTACCAACTCCCGGATTGCTGACCATATAATTGCATTGTCACCTGCTATCAGCTTCAGGCCATTTGCGCAGACAGTGCTGCGCCTGAACTACCGGTACGAGTGGCATACGGACATATTGGGTAATCCGCCATCGAAAACGATGGGATTTCAGTTTGGTATAAGCTCGTATTTTTAGATTGTGGATTGCATGTTTACCCAGCATTAATGTTTTTAGAGATGCAGGTCTATTGCAGTAGCAAGTAGACCGCTTTATGTGTGGATTAGAATTAAGCAAATGATACTATTATTGCCATAGAAGCAAACGAAATGTACCCCAACCTGATAGCACATATAAGGAAGCAAGTAAGCCTGAGCAATGAAGAGGCGGATATTGTTTTGAAATATATGAAGCATGTGAAGGTAGGCAAGAAGGATTTTCTGCTGAAAGAGGGGCAAATATGCAAGGCAAACTACTTTGTAGAAAAAGGCTGCCTGCGTTTGTTTTTCATTAATGAAAAAGGGGTAGAACAGATAACGCAGTTTGCCATAGAAAACTGGTGGATGGCTGATTACATGAGCCTGGATAAGCAGCAGCCATCGCAATTTTATATTCAGGCAATAGAAGCAAGCGAGGTGTTTGTGATGGACCACCTGCTACAGGAAGAACTGATAAAAGAGGTGCCTGCCATAGAGCGGTATTTCAGATTAAACATGCAACGAGTATATGCTGCGATGCAGATGCGGCTGAAGTTTTGGTACGATATGAGCAAGGAGGAAAACTACCGTTTTTTTACAGATTTGTTTCCCGGATTTGCGCAGCGGATACCGCAGTACATGATGGCCTCATACCTGGGATTTACCCCGGAGTACCTGAGCGAGCTGAGAAAGAAATCGAAGTAGCCTGCTTTCTTAAACCAGTTTAAGAATTTGCTGATGGTGTGAGGGTAGCTTTGCCTTCATAAAATCAACAATATATGAGCAACAGAGTAAACATAGGACTGGCAGAGCCGGAGGCTTACAAAGCATTAATGGGTATAGAAAGGTACCTGAACGGTACCAAGCTTTCTAAAACACACAAGGAACTGATTAAGATAAGGGCATCGCAGATAAACGGCTGTGCGTTTTGCCTGGATATGCACACCAAGGATGCGAGAAAATATGGTGAAACGGAAAGGCGCATCTATACACTAAGCGCCTGGAGGGAAACGGATTTCTTTACCGAAGAGGAGCAGTGCCTGCTTACCATGACAGAAGAAATAACGCTGATAAGCCAGGCTGGTTTATCGGATAAAACTTATGAATGGGCTGCTAAACTGTTTGATGAAACTACTATTGCACAGATAATAATGGCAGTGATAGGAATAAATGCATGGAACAGGATGGCGGTAGCTACCCGGCTTCACCCACCTGTAGAGGTTGAAGCGAACTAAAACAGACTTGCTGAAAATAGGAAAGGCCTTGATACTATCAAGGCCTTTCTTTTTGCTTCATCTTACTTCTAAGAATTAACTTGATAGTTGTATTAAAACACTATGCCATTGGTATGCACGTATAAAGTGACTTTGGTGCTGTGGAATTAAATGACCCCATTGTTGAATATTGAGGATTGATTGCAACAACTGGGTATTAAGAACTGCCATAAAAAGTGCTATTGTGGACATGGAGGTAATCACTATCATGGTACGGGCTTTGATTTGAGCAGCTAAATACCTGCTGATGAAAGCGACAGCCTGGCAAAAGACATTTGTATACCGGAACAGCCTGAGTATAGCTTTGCTGGCGATGCTGTTTATATTCTGGATAGGCCAGTTTATTACAGGTATGCACGAGCACAATAAGGAGCTGCTGGAATATGGGAGACAGGCACTTG
>DLGO01000072.1:0-5432 GCA_002482725.1 Bacteroidetes bacterium UBA7692
CGGCGGTACTTCTACCATAAGCCTTGTAAGCAATACTTCCAATATTTGCTCAGGAGGATTTACCTCTATTGCGCTAACTGCTTCCGAGCCTGGTTCTACCTACAACTGGACCAGGACCAATACATCGGCTGTAACAGGCGATGCTGCGGGTAACTCAGTATCTAGCCCTATCAGCGTGCAGTTGAGCTCTGCTAATTCCCAGACAACACAATTCAGCATACAGGCACAATCACCGGCGGGTTGCTACAGCAACATCATCACAGTAAATGTGACAGTGGAACCGGGTGCTACGGCATCTTTCACTGAGCTGAGCAATGAATCGGCAATTTGCGCCAATGATACGCTTCAATTTATTGCTCAGGTAAGCGGAGGTTCAGGCACTCCGGTTTACCAATGGCAGCGTCTTCTTTCAAGTGTATGGATCAATGTCGGCAATAACTCACCGACATACAATACGGGTCCTGTACTCAACACGGGAAGCGCAGATATTATTGCTACATATCGTTTGCAATACACTACCGGTGGCACAGGATGCGGCATCGCTACATCGGCTCCTATGGATATAACCATACATGCAAATCCAACGGCTGAGCCGGAGTTTGACGATTGCGTGGCACGTATCATAGGTGCTAAGTACAGCTACATCATACTTGCAAATGGAGGCTCGGCAACACCATTTAGTGTAAACGACTCTACCAACCTTGGCGCGGTACGTATGTATGCCGACCAGGATACTACCATGGTGATATACCGCCTGCCGCAAAACGGTACCACGGCGCCTTATGTCTTCACTACTACAGATGCCAATGGCTGCTCGGTAACTTCTACCTTCAACAGGGAGATTACATACCCGCAGAACATCGTTACTGCCACTACCTCCGGCAACAGGGTCAACGACTGCCAGCTGCGCGGATGGAACGAGTGGGAGCACTTCCAGAACCCGGCAGATAAGGATGAGATTATCCTTTCTGTAAACTCCAAAGGCATAGACCTGGGCAGGGTTACGGTAACATCTTATGTAGATGCACCGGGCGTATCTGTTATGAACAGCAATGCCAATACATGCACAGGCACACCACAGGCTGCTATGCGCAGGCACTTCAAGATCACTTCTACGGCCTTCGGTCCGGGCGATCCGTTTACCAACGGTGCCAACGTAGGAGTAAGGCTTTACTTCAGCGATGCCGACTTTGCCGACCTTAGCAACAGGGCCGCTGCAAACGATGATGGATCTGAATGCAGTACCGACGATAACATTACCGACATGAGCCAGTTGTTTGTTACCAAGTACACCGACAACAGCTTTAGCGGCACGGAGAACGGTACTTATGCAGACAACGATCCTGCACTTGGTATTTACAGGGTGTTTGGCCCTGTAAGGCCTGCTTCTAGCTCCGACTATGTTGGCCCTGTGAGCGACATGCGCGACAATGGCTTCGATACAGATTTTCAGCCGAACCAGGCTACAGGCCACAACTATGTGGAACTGGATGTAACTGAGTTCAGCGAGTTCTGGTTGCATGGCAGCCAAAGCGGCTCACCGCTTCCGGTAGAGATGTTGTTCATAGAAGCCAAGGGCATCGACAACACTTTCATCCGTGTTAGCTGGGCTACTTCTACAGAGGTCGACAACTGGAAGTTTGAAGTAGAGCGCAGCGAAGACGGCGCCACCTTTACCAAAGTTGGAGAGGTGATAGGCCACGCTACATCTACCGAGCGCAATGACTACTTGTTCAACGACCTTGGCGTGAAACAAGGCGTACGCTACTACTACCGCTTGAGGCAGGTTGACTTCGACGGCAAGTTCGAATACAGCCCTATTGTATCGGCTAAGCTGGATGTGGATGACGACTTCCGTGTGGGCGAGTTTATACCAAACCCTACTACAGGCCGCTCTACACTAGCCTTCAAAACCAAAGCCAACAAAGACGTGAAAGCGCAGGTGTACAACTACCTTGGCCAGATAGTAATGGAGCAATCCAAAACTATCCGCAATGCCGACAATACTATGTACTTCGACTTCGATAAGCTGGCTGCAGGTACTTACATGGTAAGCATCAGCACTGCCGATAAAAATTACAGCAAGCGTGTAGTATTGACACGATAAACAAAAAACTACAACTAACTATAAGCAAGCGGGCTGGGGATTTCCTTCAGTCCGCTTTTTGTTTTCAGGAGGTTGACTACATCACCTTTTCTATTTCCAGGTGTGGGATTGTCACCTCTTCAAATTCTTCTCCCACTATGTTGTATCCCATCTTTATATAGATAGGCACCACGCTCTTTCGGGCATGGCCCGACACCTTTTTATAGCCATGCTCTTTGGCATATTTTTCGCCTGCTTCCATCAGGATATAACTAAGTCCTTTGCCCTGGTATTCGCTGTCTATAGCAAATTGCCTCAGCTTCAGCGTATCGCCTCCGTTTTCTACCATGCTCAGGTTGCCTATTATCCTTTCACCATCATACAGACCCAGGTGCTTTTGGTCGGCTTCAGCGGCTATATCTTCCTCCGTAAAATTAAGTCCCAACGGCTCCCTGAGCAGTCGGTATCTTAGCTCCAGCGCTGTTTTGTATTCTGGTGACTGAGATGTAAAAAGCCTTATCTCCATATCTTTCTCCTGCTTATAGCTCGCTTATCAGGCCCAGTGTTTCGGTTATCATTTTTTCTACTATGGCTCCCGGATCTTTGCTGAATTCCTTCACTGCCCTGTTGGCCAGTATGGCGTTTATTGAAAGGCACCTGTGGCCCATCAGCAACCCCAATCCGTATATGCCGGCAGTCTCCATCTCCAGATTAGTTACCTGTAGCCCATTGTGCTGTATCGCGGCTATGGTTTCTATAAAGCCCTGCGAAGCATTCTTTATCCTCAACTGCCTGCCCTGTGGTGCATAGAAGCCCGATGCTGTTATCGTTATACCGCTTTTGTATTGTCCGAAATGCGAGAGAAGCTCCGGGTCTGCATCTACATAGTAGGGCGTTATAAATTCAGGGAAAGCCCCCTTCAAATCATCCGGCAGTCTTAGGTTTCGCTCACCATGCGCATAGTAGTTCAGCAATCCATCCAGGCCTATAGCTGCTGCTGATACCAGTATGGTGTCTACAGGTATGTTTGGCTGTACGGCACCCGAGGTGCCCAGCCTTACCAGGGTTAGCTGCCGCTGCTGCGCATGCAGCCGCTTAGTTTTAAAGTCTATATTGGCCAAAGCATCCAGCTCGTTGAATACTATGTCAATGTTGTCCGTTCCTATACCTGTAGATACTACCGATATACGCTTCCTGCCTATGTAGCCAGTATGGGTTATAAACTCGCGGTGCGCCTCTTGGTGCTGTATGGAGTCAAAGTGCCTCGTTACCTCTGCCACCCGGTTTGGGTCACCTACTGTTATTATGGTGTCGGCCAGTTGTTCAGGTGCCAGTTGCATGTGGTATATGCGCCCGTCGGCAGTGGTTATCAGTTCGCTTGCTTCCAGCATGGTTGCTCTCCTTTTTTTATTGTGCGCACACCCAGCGGAAGGCCTTCTTCGCATTCGGTGTGCTGATGCATATTATGTACATCCCGTTTCTGTAATCCCCCGCCTTCAGTTCCGCTACATTGTCAAATGCCGCTTCGTACACCCTTTGCCCCATCATATTCACCACCTCTATCCGCGCTCCGGGTATGTTGTGGCTCGCTACCATCAGCGCTTGCTGCGTAGTGGCGCGCATTTCCACAGGTAGGGCAGTGGCCTCTTCTATACCCACATTGCATGGCACGCGGTTTGGTGGCAGCAGGCCTCTGTTGTATAGCCGCCTGGTTATGGCGCAGTAGTTAACCCCATTGTTCAGTGCCACATCCGCCTGTATCAGCAGCTCAGCTGCCTGCAGCATGGTGATATTGGCTGCATAGGTGTAGTGCGTCTGAAATATCAGCCTGTCCGTCGTCGCCTTGCCCAGGTCGCTCCATAGCTCCATCAGCATGCTGCTCCATATAGGCGCATCGCGGTATATGTTGCCCACTATGTCTGCCGGGTACTGCTTGTTTGAGTTTACCACGCGGCCGGTCCAGTACTCATTATGGCCATCCCAGTTATATACAAATCCCCAGTTATAGTCGTTAAGTACCCTGCTGTACGAGGCAGCATTGTAGTCACAGAAAGCCTCATCCAGCGCCAGCCTTTCCAGGCCGCTGTTGCTTTGTGGCGAGGCATTGTACGACAAAAAGTGCGAATACTCATGCACACACACATCTGCATCCTCCGCATCATCTACACCACCTGTACCAAAGTACAGCCGCATGGGTTTGTAGCTATATGCAAAAAACGAATTGTCCTGCCCGTTTAGCGCATGCGGGTCTATATTTATCAGCGAGTCACCACAGCCAAATCCCATGCTCGCCACATAGTCCCTGAAGGTCGATATGTGGTAAAATGCATTCACATCCTCAAACTCATATTGCGACCGTTTAAAGTCAAACAGCGGACTGCTCACATACGTCGGCGCATTATTAGGCACATCAAAGTCAGATAGGTAGATGTACTTATTCTTCAACCCAAAGAATCCGCTTGCGTAGTCTGCCCTCATCTGCACCTGCTTGCGCTGTGTTGTCAGCCAGGTGGCATCCGAGTCGCCAATATCTTTATATNNNNATGCGCCTCCGTATATCTTGCCCGCAGTGGTCAGCGGGTCGGGCAGAAACACATACGCCAGCACCGAACTATCCGGAGGCCGTGCGTAGCTGTTTATATCGCGCTGCTGCACCTGCCCGTGTATACCCACCAGGTACTCATTGCCCGCGCCGTGCAGCCCTGTTGCTGTTATGCAATATACCAGCTCAGGCACGCCATCCTCGTGCATATATACCATCAGCACCTTGCGCACTATTTCTTCTCCGGGTAGTAACACCTTTGTATTTATCTGCGCAGAGTCCGCCACATCCACCTTCCAGCCCCTTGTATCCACACTGCTGTTTAGTAGCGACTGCACCGCACCACGGCTCAGGTTCACCTTTACCTCCGCACCGTACACAGGTATACCCCGCCATGTCTGTACGTAGCTGTAGTGCATACCCCCCGGGCTATTGCGCACATACTGAAGCTGCAGGCCCGCACCATCGCGCGCCACATTGGCCACCTCCGTGCGCACCATCTTCGCCACCGCCTCTGCGTCATTGCCCGTCACCTTTATATCCGGTGCGCTCAGCACACATGCCGGCTGCCAAAACACCTTCGTGTCCGGCTCCTTCTGCGCCAGCAGCACCTGCTGCACCATTACCAACAATATCAACAACCTCATTACCATGCAATATAATATATTGATTTCTACACTTCCAATCCCGTTGCGCCCCCTGCACAAATCTTACAAAACAACAACAATACCAATACCCCGGGCGTGCCCTCCGCTGCGCTCCGGTCGGGTGTTCCGCTACTAGTCCTCACTCCGCTGCGCTCCG
>DLGO01000072.1:5543-13460 GCA_002482725.1 Bacteroidetes bacterium UBA7692
GGAAGATTGTTTTCCAACTATCGGCCCCCTCTGGCGCAATGCTTTAGCGCAGCGGTGCTTGTGCCTGCACTGGCGACCAACTTCTCCACCACAGAAAAACTGCGGTACTGTTCGCATCAGAGGCTGCGGTACTTTTCAATCTACTCACAGACCCTGTTACACCTTCAATACCAGCCACTTCCAACACATTTCGCTGCGGTATTTTCTGCGGTACTTTCCAACTGCCTACCATCGTAAACTTGCGGTAGTTTAGCCCAAACAAGCGGAGCGCAGCGGCGCTTGTTTCAACTAACCACCCTGTGGTCGTGTGTTATCACCGACCACTCAACTCAATGGAATCCTGCTTCCCGCTCTTTTTCTGCGGTACTTCCGGCTGTCAGAAATCCGTGTCTTTCCGTGCAATCCGCGTAATCCGTGATCCCTGTTGCGGTAGTTTCACCTCAATCCCATTGCGGTATTTTCCTCCTTAAAAACCAATCCCACCAACACTTTCACCCTCATTCCCACAACCAAAACTTGCGGTACTTTGGCTGTTTCCACTATGTACGGGCAACCTTTACGGTTGCCCTCAATATCGGGCAGAGGTAAACCCTGCCCCTACAAATACACCTACCCCAAAAAAATGGCGGTGAGTGGCGGTGGTTGGCGGAAAACCCGTTTTTTACATGCTCCTCAACCGTATCTGCGGTACTTTCGGCTCCCCCTGGCGCAATGCTTTAGCGCAGCGGTGCTTGTGCCTGCACTGGCGGCCAATCATCCCACCACAGAAAACCTGCGGTACTTTCGTATCCGTCTGCCCGCTCTTTTCTGCGGTACTTCCGGCTGTCAGAAATCCGTGTATTTCCGTGCAATCCGTGCAATCAGTGATCCCATGCTAAGGTAATTCCCAAACCCCTCACGACTCTAGCAAGAAAGGCGGCAAAATGCACAAACCCCCATAACCCCATTGATAATGAACAGGGAAAGGGGGTATAGAAAAGATGTTAAGGGAAGATTTGTGAAGGCAAACTGAGGGGCAATTAAGGAGGTGCCACAGCACATCCTGAGCACCCATCCGGGGTGCTCCCTAGTTAGCCGGAGTGAAAAACACCCCTGTATAATAATACACCTCCTCTTTTATAAAGAACAGCTTGGTGCGTGGCACCAGCTCCGTTTCCAGGAACATATAATTCAGGTCCGCAGTCTTGTGGCCATTCCTTATCTCGCCTTGATGGTTGCTGGCAAACAGCTCTGCCTCACCAATGCTCTGAAAGCCTGCAATAAAAGTCCCCAGCGAAGCAGCCGGCAGTTTCTTTTCGTTGTCCGTAACCTTATAGGCAGTGCATTGCAACTGCCTGGCGGCAGCCATTATATCATTGATAGTCGACATGTTATTGATTTATGTAAGGTTGCCCTCCTGTGTGTGAATGTCAGTGAAGGTAGTCTATTTTAAGGGTGAGTGAGGATTTAGTAAAAATGCAATTAATGCCGCTGCATGGTTTAGCCAAGTGGTCATTTTAAAACCTAATTGAAATAAGGATAAAAGATCCCAAAGCTATTAAGAGCAAAGTTCGATGGTAAATTAGCAGCTCACGACATTTTTCTGTATGCGGGATGACAATGTTGTTACAGAAAATTGCTAGTATAGTCGATAATGATTTTATTGTTCCGAAAGAATATTACTTTTGATTTAATCCGAAATACTAATAATACATTGTGTGTGTAAATTAGTTTACAACTTTTTAAATTAAATTACTTTAAATGAAATTGTCAAAGCATGATATTGGTGGAGAATTGCTGTCAATTCTTACTAAAGGAATGTATGGTGACCCAAAGGATGCTTTACGTGAATATGTCCAAAATGGAATCGATGCAGGCGGTAATGAGCTTTTTATAAGAATTCGATCTACAGATATATCCATTATAGATAATGGAAACGGTATGGATGGTGCGAAAATGAGAGATGCAATTAGGGTTGGCATTTCAAATAAAAATCCTAAAAGAAGCGTAGGATTTATGGGTATAGGAATATATAGTGCATTCCATTTGTGTGATACTTTAACTATATATTCTAAGGTTAAAAATAAAAACCCCAATAGACTTTCTTTTGACTTTGGGTCAATGCGAGCCATGTTGGATTCTCAAAAGGAGGCAAGAATTGTTTCAACAAGGATAAATCAACAAATTGATTTATTGACATTGCTCGAAAGGAATATTGAATTTGTAGAACTTCAGGAGGAGGATTATCCCAAAATAGGGACTCGCGTAGAATTAAGCGGAATAGAAAATAACTTTTTTAAATCATTATCGAAGTTTGAAGAAGTTTCTGAATATCTTGAATCCGTAGTTCCTCTTCCTTTTTCGTCAGATTTTAGTTACGGGGATACTATTAGTAAGGCAATAGAGGCTATGTGTAAAAAACATGATGCAGTTTATAAAACCATTAGTTTGACATTAGATATTAATGGTTTTGAAAAGCCATTATTTAGACCATATAAAGATCAAGATTTTAAACCTAAGAGATCATTGCCTCCTATTTTTCATGAAATGAAAAGCCATGAAGGCTTTTTGGGACTTGCTTGGGGATGCTTGAATGCTGATAGAGCTACTATCTCAAATGGAAAAGTAAGGGGATTTATAATTAAGAAACATGGCTTCACTATAGGAGAAAGAAAGGATCTTCTTCCTTATTTCGGTAGAGCAACTTATTTCAATAGATATGTTGGAGAATTTATTGTAGTTCATCCAAAACTTTTACCAAATGGCCCACGAACTGATTTTGAATACTCATCATTAAGAACTACTTTCTATGCAGAAGTAATTTCTGCAGCAGTAAAATTTAATAATTATGCTAATAATTACCAAGAAACAGAAAAAGCAGAAAAGGATTTAAGTGAGCTAATAGATTATTATAATGAGGTTAATAACCAACTTGGTTTTTTCGAGAAGAATGGAGATAAATTATTGGAATATCATAAGAATCTTACGGATCTATATGATGCCTTTAAGTCTAAGGTAGAAAAAGGTAGAATCATTGATAAAAACAAGAAGAGTATAGCTGATGAAATTTTATTGAAAACAAAAAAACTCATTTCTGAAGTAAGAGGGTTTATAGATATAAAAGAAGGTTCTAAAAAGACACCTAAGAAAACAAAAGAAAAAGCAGCTAGTTCTTATGTAAAACCTATTGTTAGTTCTACTTCAACTACGCCTAAAAATTTACCTGATCTACTGATTATGACCGGAATTGAATTTTCACAGGAAGTAAGGTCTGTATTAGAGCTGATCGATGAAAAATTCTTACAAGGTAATTCTAAATCAAAGGAAGAGTATTTAAATCTTCTATTGGAATTAAGAAATGACATAGAATCTATATTCGAATCTTAACAAAGTGATTAATGATAAAAGCGGCCTCTGGTTTTAACCCTCATTTGAGAAAGCAAGTTGTAAGATCATTGTGGTGTAAGCCGCATTTGAAAATCTTACATGAATTGGTCAAAAAGAAACTGATTTATATTGGACTGCCAGATATACAGGCTCTTGACATAAAAGAATGGCTTGACTATATTGAAAAAGTTTTTGCGTTTCAATGTTCCATTTATAACGGGCAAACGATTGAAGTTAAAATTCTAGAAGAATATCTTAAAAAATTAGAACTTACCAATAAAATAAAGAGTAGCGTTGTTTATATCGGCTGGATGGAGGACATTGTTCTGGGTAAAATATCCGAGAATGGTTACCAATTTAACCAAAGTGATTTCTTCAAAATTTATAATTTGGACTTTTGTAATAATTTGAGAACTCCAAGAGAAATTTTCAATTCCAAGGGTAAGCGAATAGAGGTAATACATAAACTAGATCTGATTGATAAATTATTAAAACATCAATCTGAGCAGGAAGATAAAGGGGCAAATTTCATAATGTATTTAACAGTAAATGCTAATACATTTGAGTCAGATGATAACGCATCAATTAAAACTAAGGAAATTAGAAAGTATCTAAAGAAAATTGATGCTATTAGAAAGCCAGAAGTGAAAGCAATAAGACAAATTAAAGCTCATGGATTTTATCATATAGTTAGGTGTTTTAATGATAATGGTTTTCATGCTGAATTGTTACCACCTGTATTTTATCATGGTTCGTTATATCCAAATAAGGAAAAATCTTTTAAGCCTGAACATCATAGAATGATGACTTTCACAATACTTGGAACTAAAATAAAGAAAGATGAATCATCTTTTGTGCAAGATGCTGAAGTGTTTTTAAATCAGCAGTTTATATTCGCTAATGATACATCAATTAGTTGTTATAACGATGCATATATTAATGAGCAGGTTTATAATGCTGACGTTATCGAACTTCTTAAAAATTCTCATACCTACAATAATTTGTGGACTTAATTAGTTGCGATATCTAATAGGTTGTCTTTTTGTACTATCAAAATCATGTGTTATTGTGAGATCTACAAAAATGTCTTTACGTATCAGTTTATTGAACTTGCTCCGTAATTTTTTTACTTGTTTATCTATTATGGCTTTATCATCTTTAGTAAAAACATAATGGCTTAGCAATCGAAGGATTTTTGGGTTGGTAGTAAGTTCATTTATATTGCTAAATATACTGTCTTTAATAATTTCGCGGGCGTACACTAATTCAAGTTCATCTAAATCATTTAAGTCATTGCGCCATTGGTCAACCATTCCATTATTTATAAAATACAGGCGATTGATAATATAGGTTTCAGGCATCCAAAGTAGTTCCATAAATTCATTTATATCTCTTCCAAAGGCCATTTCAAAAAAATCGAAGCCTGGTGCGACTATTCCTTTTGTTGCATTTAAGATACTCTGTATTGCCCTGATAAACTTGCGGTTCCATTTACTTCCAATGTATTTGCGATGTTTGGCCTCTTCTCCAAAAAGTGGTATGTACTTCATTGGAAAACTAAAGATTTTGATGTTTAACCTTTTACCCAAGTCTACATTTATTCGTAACCTCTCATAAAAATCTTCCGGTTTGTCATGGAAATTATAAAGAATATAATTTGATAGGTTATCTATACCATATTTAGCTGCAAGTTCAACAGCATTTATATAAACCTGTTTTATCCCAATATTGTCAAACGCAATTCTCAGGGGCCTAATGGGAATTTCACTCATTAATCTCATATTCTCATCTGTAACATAACGGGCATCAGTACCTTGATTGAAATCTACGTAACGAGTAAGTTTCTTTTTTGGCCGAGCTTTTTCGTAATAGTCCTTAATCTCTCTATGTATTTTAATTACATCTGCTTTTTTAATGTTTGGCTTATCTAAATTATAGGTATTTAATAATTGCTTATATTCAATTAGAGCATCACCTTTTAATTTTTCTTCTAAAGATAAAATGTAAGAAACTGCCTTAGGAAGATATGCCTTATCGTTATAAGATTCTTTAAGGTTTTTAATTGCAATATCTAGCTGGTTTGGCTCATTATAATATGAACTGCGGTCAAACCCCATATCCTTAATTTCCTGAATAATTTCCGCAAACCTTGGGGATGCCAATACGTTATTGTCCATCAAGAGGAGATTGCGCTGCTCACCGAATTTATCGTTGACATGCTTGAATTTATCAATAGTCTCGATTTTATCTTTATAGGTTGGTTCTAATTTGGGAACAGAGCAGAATGCGCACTTTCTTGTGCATCCTTTTGTCATAAAAGTAAAGTAAGCACTGTTTGTAGGATATTTATAATCTATTTCATCAAGTATGGAATAGTCTAATGGTAGCTCATCAATTATAAGTTTATTACCTGCATCAAGTATGCCTGGTTTGTCCAATAACCCGGTTAATGGGGTAATTCCGGTCGTAGCTTTTATTTCTTCTTTTAATAATGTTGCCATTACCCCTCCTACATAAATATTTGAGGTGTCCGTCATTAACTCCTTAGTAAACTCGATTGTTTTTATTGTGATATCCCAATAAAAAGTAAATAAGGTAGAAACATAAATTCTATCCCACGTATCTTTAGGCAGGGTGATTGCACATTGTTTTAATGCTTCACTTACTTTTACTTTATATGTTTCATCAACATGAGATAATATAGATATTAATGGAGCCTTCCTTTTAGTGGCAAGATATTTTACTATTTCTTGTTCATGCTGCTGCCAATTATAATTTCGTACAATTCTAGATAGTTTTGAAAGGCAGTTTTTCAATTTTAGTTCAATTGCAAAGTCTTTTAGTTCTCCTTTGAAAAAAGAAACTTTATCACCAAGTTCCTTGTGATAAGTCGATATTTTCATCAACCCTATAGGTGGATATTTATTCTTATAGTTGGGCTCTATCAAAAGAATATTTCTAGGCATATTGTGTTCAATTGGTGCACAAATTAGATCATAAGAGATGAAATGTCAATTATATCTATAATTTACTATAGTGATAAGGAGGCGTATACATTTTTTGTCAGGATTAAGATTTGGTTTTATTGTAAAAATCAGCCCCATTTTGCCCTCTCACCTTTTTTCTACACATTTGAAAATATGCAAAGCCAATTTGTCGAGTACATCTACCTGCTGCTATTTATTATAGGTCTTGTCATGCTGGCCAACAGGCTAAAGCTGGCATACCCTATAGTGCTGGTGCTGGGTGGTTTGGCGCTCAGCTTTGTGTCGCGCTTCTCGGCCATCACTGTAGACCCCGAGCTGGTATTCCTCATATTTCTGCCGCCCCTCCTATACGAGGCCGCCTGGCAGGTATCGTGGAAGGAGTTCTGGAAGTGGAGGCGCGTTATCATGACCTTTGCTTTCCCTATAGTTATCCTTACCTCTTGCGTGGTGGCCTTTGTGTCGGTGGCGCTTATCCCGGGCTTCACACTTGCCCTGGGCTTCCTGCTGGGTGGTATCATTTCACCACCCGATGCCATATCTGCCACCACTATTATGAAGCAGGTAAAAGCCCCACGGCAGCTCCTCAGCATAGCCGAGGGCGAGAGCCTGCTGAATGATGCTTCCTCGCTGGTGGTGTTCCGCTTTGCGGTGGCGGCAGTAGTTACGGGCCAGTTTCATTTTATGGAGGTTACTACCAGTTTCTTTATGGTGGTAGTTGCCGGCATACTCATAGGCCTGGCGGTAGGCGCGGTGTTCTATTGCATACACCGCTGGATGCCCGTTACGGCCAGCATGGAGGTGGCCCTTACCTTCATTACCCCATACTGCATGTACTACCTGGCAGAGCATTTCCACTTTTCGGGTGTGCTGGCAGTGGTGAGCGGGGGCTTGTTCCTCAGCAGCCAGCGGCAAACTATACTTACCTACGAGAGCCGCATGCAGAGCCTCACGGTATGGTCTACCATAGTATTTGTTATGAATGGCATTGTGTTTTTGCTCATAGGGCTTCAGTTACCGTCTATCATTGGGCAGCTGGGCGATATCAGCGTCATGCAGGCTACCTGGTACGGCCTTGCCATATCGGGCGTGCTTATCGTTACCCGCCTTGCGTGTGCTTTGGGTGCTTCGGCATTTACCATGGTGGCGAGCCGCTATGTGTCGGTGGCACAGGCCAACCCCGGCTGGCGCAGGCCGTTTATCCTCGGCTGGGCAGGTATGCGCGGTGTGGTATCCCTGGCTGCGGCATTATCTATCCCGCTGCTGCTCAGCGATGGCACTGTGTTCCCTTTCCGCAACCTGATATTGTTCATCAGCTTCATCGTTATCCTGGTTACGCTGGTGTTTCAGGGGCTTACCCTGCCTTGGCTTATACGCGTGCTGAAAGTGCAGGACGAAGGTCATGAAGAAAAGGAGAAGGATCAGGAGCGGGCAATACAAAAGCGAATAGCCGAGTCTATGGTCAACGCTATAGAAAAGAAATACAGCAAGGAACTGAAGCAGAACCAGTTTGTCACCAACCTGCACGAACGGGTAAAAACCGAGCTGCTGTTTTTTAATGAAGAAA
>DLGO01000072.1:13501-16625 GCA_002482725.1 Bacteroidetes bacterium UBA7692
TTTACCTCAACCTGCTGGAAGAGGAACGCAACCTGCTGAAAAGCATCAACTGCGAAAACGATTTCGAAGAAGAGCTCATCCGCAAATACCTCGGCCTGATGGACGTAGAGGAACTAAGGACTAGGGAGAGGTCTACAGATATTTGGGTGTAGTAAAAGAGTAGCAGCAAATCACTTAGGATTTGCTGCTACTCTTTATAAAATACAACTTTAGTTATTCGCTATAAAAGGCGCTTGCCTTATATAAGCGGTATCGTTTAGTTGCTGTATCATAAAATCTGCCAGGTCCGTTGCGCTGATACTATTACCCGGGCAGTCGTGCAGGTTTACCACCGTGGTTTTCCGCTCATCGGTCTGCTCTATCAGAGGCAGGCGTATCAGAGTCCAGTCTGAATTGCTGCGCACCAATAGGTCATACTCCAACTGCTTATCGGTTGTTGTCAAGGGGTAGTGCTGCTTCATGTAAGCAGTGCCTGCCAATGTAGCGCTCGTCTTTTCATCATCCTTTGCATCCACATTCAAACCTGTGGTTACTAAATAGCGGTTTATACCATGCTGTTGCATAGCCGCTAGTATGTTGGCCGTTGCTGTGCTGAATATAGAGGCTTCTCCCTTCGGTTGCCCAAGTGTGCTCATTACTGCTGCGCATCCGGATAGTAGTTTTGATATTATAACGCCATCCCGTGCATCGCCCTGTACCACTTCTAATAGCGGATGGGGCATTACCACATCTGCCGGGTGCCTGTGCAGCAGCCGTATGTGGTATCCGCGCTTTAATAATTCCTGTGTAAGGTATTTGCCTGATTTGCCAGTGCCACCTATTAAAGCGACTTTTATATGTTGTTCCATGATATTTTGCTTTATAAATTGTAGAAATACAGTAACCTTACCAATGAGTATTCATTGGCAGGCAACATGCTGAGGGCTTATTTGCCACTTAGCTAAAACCTTATGTTATAAAGCAATTTTGATTGTGTAAATATAAGCTGAATTCTTAAATGGCATTTATTCTATACCAACTTATCTTCACCATATTATTTCTATAAAACACAAGCACCGTGTACGAGAAAAAAACTGACCAACTGGCGCCACCCGCAGTATTTTATAAGCGTATGCTTTACAGCATGTTGTTTGCCTTTTCGGTGCTGGCGGTGTGCCTTGCCATAGGCATATTGGGCTACCACTACACGGCCAACATCGCCTGGATAGATTCCCTGCACAATGCCTCCATGATACTCAGCGGCATGGGTCCTGTAGTAACTATAGATACTACCATCGGCAAGGTGTTCAGCTCATTCTATGCCCTCTTCAGCGGTGTTATCTTCATCACCAATATAGGTATAGTACTGGCACCTGCGGCGCACAGGCTTTTTCACAGGCTGCATCTGGAAGATGATAGCCTTACTTCTTCTTCCTGAAATTGTAGGTATAAACCAGGCTTGCATTCACACCTGTTACATGGTCGCTAAATAGTTCCCATCCTTCACTCTGCATTTTGTCAACTTGCTGAAGCAAGATGGACAGGTCCCATCGTGATACTGATTTTTCTTTAAAGTTTGCAACTTCTGTAGGTTTGTTGGTATAGGATACTACAAGCGTTTGGAACGAAAGATAATTGTCGAAACTAACAGAGGCATAATCATACTTGTCCTGTGCCATTGCGGCTATACTGCTTATCAGCAATACTAAAGCAATCAAGAGCTGTTTCATTTTTAATTTCATTGTGTTTGTTGTTTTGTATGGTATTACTATTGCTTTTTCCTCATATAGAAAATGTAAATAGGCAAGCTAGCTTGTATTGATGTTGCAGTATAGTTCTCCCATCCCGCTTTTTGTAATTCAGCTACCTTTAGCAATGCAGGTCTTTGGTCCCATATTCCGTCAAACTCCTTTGGATTTACTTTTATGGTTTCCACTGTATTGTTGGAATAGGAGGTAGTTATTTTCTCATGTCCTGTAGAATACGTTATCGTAGCAAACTCATACTTCTCCTGCGCCTTCAATCCAAAGCCCATTACCACCATAAAGATTACCATCAGGCCCATTGCCTTAATTTTAGCTTGCATGTTTTCTTGTTTTAAATGTTTTATAAATCGGGTTTGTTGTTTAGTTGCTTAGCCTAAGGTAGCAAAACTTATTGCTCTATAAACAAATTTCATTGCTCAGTTGTTTGCGCTCATTACTGTCCGGCATATTGCGCCTGTCTATATGCTGTTGCATATCAGGTGTATTATCGCAGTAGATAATATCCAGCGAAAACCGCTCCATTCCATACAATCCCCTGTGTATCATATTTGCAGAAAATACCAGCAGGTCGCCCCTTTCCAAGGGGAGCGCTATGCCTCTTTTCAACCCGTGGTGCGGTAGTTTTCCATCCAGCGATTTACGCACGGCGTACTCCTCCGGCATATCCCAGTGGCGGTGGGTGCCTGGTATCAGCTCTATGCCCGGCTCACCGGCAAATGGTATGCGGAAGTGCACCACATTCAGCGTTTGTATGCTTTGCTGCTGCGCTTCATCGCTTATGGCTGTGTACTGTATATCCCGGTGCCAGTAGTTGTGCTGGGTGGCATTCTTTGGGTCAAAGAAAAGCTGGGTGTTCAGGAACAGTGGCGGTTGAGGGAATATCTGCTTAAAGAGTGATGCAAATTTCTGCTGCTCTATGAATCGGAACAATGTGATCTTCTCTTGCGAGGTTATGCTATCGGCTCCGGTTAGGCTGTGGCTGTTTATCGCGCCTTTATGGTAGGCTTCACTGTTTTCCTCCAGCCATATTTGGTGAAATTTTTTCAGTATTGGTTCTACGGCGTGCAGTTCTGCTTCAGCAAAGAAGCCTTTCAGTAGTATATACCCATCCTGTGCGTAGTCGCCCTGTGCCATATTTGCAGCTTATGTGTAGTGCTAATATAGAAAGATAGAAATCATTGGTGCAAATGGCTTTTAGCTGTCGCAAATCCTCCCTCTTATTGTCGCTATCATACCCGCCTGCCGAACCAAAAAGCTCCAACTTTGTTACATAATACAAAACGCACAAGATTATGGCAACGCAACAATATAAGATAGAGATAAACGCCCCGCGCGAGCGCGTGTGGGATGTGCTGTGGGGCAATGTTACCTACACGCAT
>DLGO01000072.1:16644-19382 GCA_002482725.1 Bacteroidetes bacterium UBA7692
GACGGCCCCTTTTCATGCAGGCTCTGTAATGGAGAGCGACTGGAAAGTAGGCGGCAAAACGTTTTTTACGGATGGCAAGGGAGCGGGTATGGTATCTACCATAGTAGACAATGTACCCAATGAATTCATTTCTTTTAAGCACCTGGGCATGGTAAAAGATGGAGTAGAGGACACCAGCAGCGCAGAGGTGCAGCAATGGGCAGGCGCTACCGAAAACTATACGCTGAAAGCCCTGAATGGCGAGACTGCCAAAACAGAACTTATCGTAGATATGGATATGAACCTGGATGAAAAAATGAAGGAATACTTTGACAATGCATGGCCTAAATCCATGCAGTTGATAAAGGAACTGACAGAAGAAAACGAACCGAAAGGCGAGGTATAGGTTATTACCTTCTCCTGTTCCCTTTTCTGTTGGCAGCGCGGTATTCTTCTATGCGCTTTACCTCTGCATAGTTTACCTCCAGTGCCAGGGTGCGCTCCTGTTCGGTCAGGGTATAGTTGCCTTTCTGCAGGTCCAGCAAAGCTACTTCCAGCAGGTCTTCCAACACTTGACCCGGTAGACCGTATGTGGCCAGCAGTTGCTTCAATCCGCTGAATAAACCCACAACAAACTGCTCTTGCGGGTATTGCTCATTATCTGGTACGCTCTGCTGCTGCAGATATATGCTGTAGTGGTAGTAGGTATGCTTTGATGTTTCCTGTAGTGTAGGCTCTGTGGTGGCCTCGGTGCGCTCCTGCCCGTTACGGGTAGTTACCAGTACGGCTACTATCCGGGCTTCGTATTCTGCCAGCACAGGTGTTTTGTCGAATATATTGCGCTGTATCAGGTTGGTGAGGTAGGCGCACAGGCGTTGCGACACCACAAACCTTGGCTGCTCATCTGCCTGCGCTATAGCTATATTGATTTTCATGAAGCCGCAAAGGACGGAAAAATAAAATGGATGCAGGAGGAGAGTTGCTATCAGTTTTCGAGGAATGCGCAATAATCTGTTTATTGCAGCTTATGACACAAACGGAAGCTACCTATCAAAATGCCCTTACCGCCCACTACTGCAATATGTGGGGCGACTTTTACAAGCCGCAGGAGTGGCAGCAGGGGCCAATCAGCGAAGTGGCGCCTTACTTCAAAGTATTGGAGTTTGCGCCGGAGCCTGAGCGCGACATGTGGGTATATGCTACCCTGGGCTTTTCAGAGGCAGCGGATATGGATGCAATAGAGCTGCATATTTTTTCTGGCAGGCAGGATGCCAAGATTATAGAATTGCTGACCGTGCTGGCATACTACCACCGCACATCGGCAAAACTGCAACTGAACGACACCATCAACTTCGGCATGCCATGGCAGCCGGACTCGCTGTGTACTTATGGGTTAATTTCCCTGCCCTATGTATATGGTCCCGAACTGGAAAATGCCACTGTAAGCGGCCGCGAAGTAAAGTGCTACTGGCTGATACCCATCACCGAAGGCGAGCAGGAATATAAGGCTGCATACGGTATAGAAGCTTTGGAGGAGAAATTTGAAGAAGAGGATTTCAATTTTCTGGATAGCGGTAGGGGAGGGGTTGTATAAGGTCTGGACCTTATAATCCATCTTTTCAAATCATTCCCGCTCACAATCAACTCTTTATCGATACCTCAAAAATATTTATCGTAAAACATTTGCAATTTACTGAACGGTGTTCATTATATTTGCGATGCAATTAATAAATGCAGTGATAAAATGGGCGTAGCAGAAAGGAAAGAACGGGAGAAGCAGGAAATGCGCGAAACCATATTGGCCGCGGCTACACAGATGTTTCTGGAAGAGGGCTACGACAAGACTTCCATACGTGCCATAGCCGACAAAATCGAATATAGCCCGGGAACCATATACCTGTACTTTAAGGATAAGGATGAACTGTTCTACGCCATACATGCGCAGGGCTTCGTCATCATGCTTGCCAAAATGGAGAAGCTGAAAAAAATCGCAGACCCATTGGCAAGGCTGAAGGAGCTAGGAAGGATATACATACAGTTTGCGCTGGATAACCCGGAGTATTACGACCTGATGTTCATTATGCGCGGCCCTATGAAAGCCCTGGAAACACTGGATGGCAGCGGCATGGAGTGCTGGAGCTATGGAGAAAGCACGCATGAGTTCCTGAAGCTGACTGTGCAGGAGTGTATAGACAAGAATCTGGTAACCATAACCGATGTGCAGGTGGGCGCTATGACCATGTGGAGCCTGGTGCACGGCATGGTAAGCCTGCATATACGCCAGCGCCTTAGCATTATGAACGAGGACGAAAAAACATTGAAGAAGCTGTTGTTCAAGGGACTTGATCAAATGTTGAATGCTATTAGTAAGTAATTAACTGGAATATTGAATGAAGGGAGTGTGGCAGCTTCTGAAACACGTTTTATGCCTTATTACTAAACACTGTTTATAAAATAACTACCCGATATAATGAAAACGATACTCAAACTAATGTTGCTGGCACTATTGCCTGCGGCTGCATACAGCCAGCAGAGCGAAGTGCTGTCGCAGTATATCAAAGAGGGGCTGGAGCGCAACGAGGCGATAAAGCAGCAGCAGTTCAACCTACAGAAAAGTATGTATGCGCTGAAAGAGGCAACCGGTATGTTTCTGCCTACGCTGAACCTGCAGGCGCAGTATACCCTGTCGCAGGGCGGCCGGCAGATAGACCTGCCGTTGGGCGATATACTGAATCCGGTGTATGGTAACCTGGATTCCA
>DLGO01000072.1:19448-30926 GCA_002482725.1 Bacteroidetes bacterium UBA7692
ATAATTTCTACAATGCATACTTCCGCACACAGGTGCCGGTTATCAATGCAGAGGTGTGGTACAACCGCTCTATCAAGAAGCAGATGATTGGCCTGCAGCAGGCAGAGGTAGCTGTGTACAAGCGCGAGCTGGCCAAAGATATACAGGCTGCCTACTACAGATACCTGCAAGCAAATGAAGCTACCCGCATATTTGAGAATGCCATAGCGCTGGTACAGGAGAGCGAGCGCATCAACCGCAAGCTAGTGGAAAACGGTAGTGCCGTATCCTATGTTATCAGCCGCTCGCGTAGCGAGATCAGCAAGCTGAATACCCAACTATCAGAAGCAAAGAACAACAAGCAGAATGCTGCGGCTTACTTTAACTTCCTGTTGAACAAAAGCGCAGAAGAGGCGATTACGGTTGATTCTGTTTTAGAAAAAAGGTTGTTTGAACTGCCTGCCGCCGAAGGCAGCAGTACGGCTGGCCGTGAGGAGCTGCTAAAGCTGAACAGTGCTATGGCCATAAACCACAAGTTGGTAGACCTTTCTAAGTCTACATGGATACCTAAGGTAGGCGCACAGCTGGATCTCGGCTCACAGGCCTTCGATTTTAAATTCAATAAGCAATCGCGCTATTATCTTTTTGGCTTGTCGTTCGACTGGTCATTGTTTAAGGGGCTAAGTGATGTGAACAAGATGAAGCAGGCCCAACTGGATGTACAATCATTGGATGCACAAACCAAGTACGTGAAACAGCAACTGGAACTGCAACTGACCACCGCACGAAACTCTTACGGCAATGCAGTAGTGCAATACAACAATACCTTCGAGCAGGTTGATGCATCCAGTCAGTATTTCCGTATCACAGAGCGCCGCTACCGCGAGGGTAGTGTCAGCTATATAGAATACCTGGATGCCCGCAACGAGCTTACTACAGCGCAGCTGCAGCAGAGCATCAGCTACTTCAATGCATGGACGCGCTATGCCGAAATGCAACGTGCGGGTGCATCCTTCAAATTTTAATCCTTACAGAAAGAACAATCAATAAAACGTCAATATAGTCAACATGAAATACGCCCACATACTTACCCTTGCTGTAGTGCTGCTCCTGACCAGCTGCGGCAAAAAAGCCCCTGAAGCAACTAACGAAAACACAGAGGCTGTGCCTGTAAAACTTACCGCTGCCGAGCAGGTGCAGGTGAGCGACGCTGTGGCGGGTTCTGGTTTTATCTCCAGCGAAAGCGAGGCGCGCCTTAGCTTCAAAACAGGTGGGGTTATCCAAAAGATATTCGTGGACGAGGGCGACCTGGTGCGCAAAGGCCAGCTGTTGGCTACACTAAACCTGACCGAAATAAATGCAGTAGTGACGCAGGCCAAAGAAGGATTGGATAAAGCCGAGCGCGATGCCAAGCGTGCCTCTAACCTGTACCGCGATACAGTAGCTACACTCGAGCAATACCAGAATGCCCAAACAGGGCTGAACGTGGCCCGCCAGAACTATGAGGTGGCCAGTTTTAATAAAAACTACTCCGAGATACGCGCAGCAGCAGATGGTGTGGTAGTGCGCAAGCTGATGAACGAAGGCGAGATAATAGGAGCGGGTATGCCGGTATTCTTTGTCAATGCCACAGGTACAAACGACTGGCGTATCAAGGTAGGTGTTGCCGACCGCGACTGGGCACGCCTTTCCGAGGGCGACAAAGCTACAGTAGAGTTTGATGCATTTCCCGAAGAGCAATATACTGCTACTGTTTCGCGCCTGTCGCAGGGTGCCGACCCGCGCAATAGCTTATACGAAGTAGAGCTGAAGCTGCCAAAGATCAACCACCCATTGGCTACAGGGCTTTTTGCCAAGGTCAACATCAAACCGGGTAAGCTGCGCAGCTATGTAAGCGTACCGGTAGATGCCGTAGTGGAGGGCAATGGCAAGGATGCCTTTGTGTTTTCACCCGAAGGCAACAAGGCTAAAAAGATACCTGTGCGCATTGCTTATATAGATAAGGACCGCACTTACCTCTTGTCTGGCTTAGAGGCTGGTACAAAGGTTATCACAGATGGCTCCGCATACCTTACCGAAGGCACCGAGTTAAAGATCGTTCAATAAGCAATCTCCCTGTTTACCGCATGGGCTATGGCTCTGTCGGTTCACCAACCAAAATATAGTCCAATGAAAATATCTGAGTTTTCTGTAAAAAATTATCAGTTCACCCTTGTGGTGTTCCTGGGCCTGATGGCACTAGGCCTCTTCACGCTCTTCAATATGCCGCGTAGCGAGGACCCTGAGTTCAATGCACCGCGCTTCTTCATTGTTACGGTGTACCCCGGTACCAGCCCACGCGATATGGAGGACTTGGTAGTAGACCCGCTGGAGAAGCGTATCAATGAGTTGGACGATATCAAGAAGGTGCAGAGCCACCTGTACGATGGTGTGGCCATCACGGTTATAGACTACAAGTACGAGAGCGATGAAAATGAGAAGTACCAGGAGCTAATCCGTGAAATGAACTCCCTGCGCAAAGACCTGCCACAGGATATTTACAGCATAGATGTTAACCGCGCACAGAGCAGCGATGTCAGTATTTACCAGTTTGCGCTGGTGAGCGAAAACGCCTCCTTCACCCAAATGAAGCTGTNNAAAAGCTGCAGGATGAATTGGAGAAAAACAAATCACTGAAGAAGATAGAGATATGGGGCTTACCTGCGCCGCAGGTAAATGTGGAGCTGAATATTGAAAAGATAGCGCAGAGCAACATTCCCGTAAACCAGATACTGCAGGCCATGCAGAGCGAAAACCTGAACATTCCCGGTGGCAGTATCAATATTGCTTCTAAAAAGTTCAACGTAAAAACCAGCGGCAAGTACAAGACTATAGACGATATAAAGAATACCATAGTAGCGGGCAGCGGTACCAAAATTATCTACCTGAAGGATGTAGCCAATGTCAGCTATGCCTACAAGGACGAAACCCACCTTACGCGCTACAACAGCCACAGGGCTATCTTCATCACTGCCTGTATGAAAGACGGGCAGAACATAGTAAAAGTGGCCGAACAGGTAACACCTACGCTCGATGGGTTCAAAAAGGAGTTGCCTAAAAACATGGTACTGAGTACCGTATTCGACCAGAGCAGCAGTGTAAGCGAACGCTTGTCGCACTTCGGGCGTGATTTTGCCATAGCCATATTGCTGGTGCTTATTACCTTGTTGCCATTGGGTTTCAGGGCGGCTACCGTAGTTATGATATCTATACCATTCTCTCTGGCTATAGGTTTGATATTGCTGAACCTGTTTGGCTATACCATCAACCAGCTGAGCATTGTGGGGCTTATAGTGGCCCTGGGCATATTGGTAGATGACAGCATCGTTGTGGTAGAAAACATAGAGCGTTTTTTGCGCGATGGCTACTCCAAGCGCAACGCGTCTATAGAGGCTGTGAAGCAGATTGGCCTTGCGGTTATGGGTTGTACAGCTACGCTTATTTTTGCCTTCCTGCCTATTGTGTTTTTGCCGGAGGGCAGTGGTGAGTTTATCCGTAGCCTGCCACTGGCGGTTATCCTTACGGTGCTTGCTTCTCTTTTCGTGTCGCTTACCATTGTTCCTTTTCTTTCCAGCCGCATACTATCTGCTCACGAAAACCCTGAGGGCAACATATTCCTGCGCGTATTGAAGAGAGGTATACATGCATCCTATGCGGTATTCCTGGACCGTGCCTTGAAGCACCCGGTTATCACCCTGCTTTTTGCAGGGGCCATCTTTGGCGGTACGTTGATGCTGGTACCGCATGTTGGCTTCAGCTTGTTCCCGCACTCCGAGAAGCCCATGTTTGTTATCACTGTAGAAACACCCGAGGGCACTAACCTGGCTGCTACTGATGCCATACTGAAATCGATAGAGGCAGAGCTTAAGAAAGAGCCGCGCATTACCTCTACCGCATCCAATGTGGGCAAGGGCAATCCACGCATATACTACAACGTTATTCAGCACAGCGAGTCAGAAAGCTATAGCGAGCTGTTCGTGCAGTGCAAGGGCCTGAATCAACCCGAGAAAGAGGCATTGATAGATGACCTTCGCGATAAGTTTGCCACCCGCCTCAATGCCAAAATAGAGGTGAAAGACTTTGAGCAGGGACCTCCGGTAGATGCGCCTATCTCTATGCGTATCTTTGGTGAGAACCTGGATACCCTGCGCGCACTTTCCTTTCAGGTAGAGGACATTATCAAGAAAACGCCCGGTACCATCTATGTAAACAATCCACTCGCTACCCAGGGTACAGGGCTGAAAGTAAAGCTGAATAAAGAGAAAGCAGGGATGCTGGGCATACCTACTGCCGAGGCCAATAAAATGATCCGCCTTGCCATAGCTGGCCTCAATGTTGGTACCTTCCGCGACGACAAGGGCGATGAGTTCGAAATGAATGTGATGCTGCCGCGTGGCGACAGGGTACAGACCTTCGATGTGTTCAAGCGCCTGTACGTAAACAATGTACTGGGTACAGCCATACCGCTTACGCAGGTGGCAGATATTCAGTTCGATGCTTCGCCCAACACCATCCATCACTTCGACAAGAACCGCTACGCTACTGTATCTGCCAATGTGCGAGGTGGTGCGCTTACCTCCAAGGTTACGGATGAAATCATTGCCAAGCTCGATAAGTTTCCTTTCCCTCCGGGTTACTCCTATGTAGCTGCGGGTGAGGTAGAGAGCCGCCAGGAAAGCTTCGGTGGCCTCGGTACTATCATACTCATTACCCTATTTGGGTTTGTGGGTGTGCTGATACTTGAGTTCAAAACCTTTAAGAGTACGCTTATCGTACTCAGTGTTATACCGCTGGGTATCATAGGGGCTATACTTATGCTACTGTTCACAGGCTACACCTTCTCATTTACCGCCACTATCGGCGTTATCGCGCTGGTGGGCATAGAGGTCAAAAACTCCATACTGCTGGTCGATTTTACCAACCAGCTACGCGAGCAGGGCAAGAGTCTGGAAGACGCCATCCGCGAAGCAGGTGAAACCCGCTTTGTACCTATAGTGCTCACATCACTCACAGCTATCGGCGGTCTTATACCCCTGGCTATAGAGGGCAACCCGCTATACTCTCCACTGGCACTGGTGCTTATCGGCGGCCTTATCTCCTCTACGTTGTTATCCCGTTTGGTTACACCGGTTATGTACAAGCTATTGCCACCCAAAGTAGGTCACGACGACTAAACTTATTCAATCTTTATCAGGTACCTTTTATCTTAGGATGAAAGGTGCTTTTTTTTTGTTTTGGCACGCCCTACGCTGCGCTACGGTCAGGCTCTGCGTTTGTAGTACTCGCTGCGCTGTGGGCTACCACTGCGATCCTTCGCGCAAACAGCCGGCCTTGAGGCGATATTTTGCACATGGTATTTGCACCTGTTATATTTTTCTTAAATTATTACTTTCGTCTTTTCAAAAAATCAAGTAACATGAAATTGCACTATTGTTTAGCTTTATTGTTTATCCTATTTATCACCACCGGAAGCTTTGCTCAGAAAAAGGATAAGCTTGAGATTAATTACGACAAAAAAACAGAGATTGCCACAGTAGATGGTAAGCAGGTATTTAAGGTAATCAATGCCGGTAGTGCGAGTTCCGGGTATAAATTTGAAGTTGCTTCACTAGAGGGGAAAAAACTTATAACCTTTGTATATGTATACTACAATGATTTGCGTGAGGCTGATAAGTATAATTCAAGCGGCAGAGTGAGTTATTACGATATCATATTCGAAGATGCACCTGATATTAAAGTTGATTGTAAGTGGTATGGTATGAAATGGGGGATTAAATTCATATATGAAAACAATCTGATTGTAGATGGAAAGCTGGATTTGGAAGCTGCTAAAGCATTTGCAAGGAGGCAGGGAACTGTTAATTACGAAAAAAGGATGACCGCCCGATAGATGCAGGATTAGCTACTGATAACAGAGATATATGGGAGTGCAGGTTCAAGGCTGTGTTTCCTATCTTTTTTATTTATTCCCCATAATTGTTTCTCTTTAAAGTATTTACTCATGAGCCGAATAAATTTCCTAATCGGCTCAAAAATGACTAATTTGTGAGCCGAATATTTTCGGTAATCGGCTCATGAAGTATAATTGGCAACAGCAGGAATGGCCTGAATTCAGGTATAAGCTAAAGGGGATGCAGGATATGCTGCTTGCCTTTGAGCGGGAGGCCGGCCATGCAGGTGGCATGGTGAGCGCCATGCCCGATGGTATGCAGGTCGATGCCATATTGAGCATGATGGTGGCGGAGGCCATCAAAACTTCGGAGATAGAAGGGGAGTACTTCAGCAGGCAGGATGTGGTTTCCTCTATCCGCAATAATATGGGCCTGAATGTAAAGCGCGAAGCGGTAAAGGATAAAAAGGCAAAGGGCGCCGGTGAACTGATGGTAGCGGTGCGCAATAGCTATGCCGACCAACTTTCGCGCGAAATGTTGTTTGAATGGCATAGGATGCTGCTGCCGCAGCCTACCAAAATACTGGTGGGTGCTTGGCGCAGACACAAAGAGCCCATGCAGGTAATATCAGGAACTCTGGGTAAGGAAAAGATTCATTTCGAAGCACCGCCTTCGGCGCGCGTAGCTGCCGAAATGAAAGCCTTTATCCAATGGTTCAACGATACTGCCCCTGGTGGTAAGCGAGAGATAAAGATTGCTGCGGTGCGGTCTGCTTTGGCGCACCTGTATTTTGAGACCATTCACCCTTTTCAGGATGGTAATGGACGTATAGGCAGGGCCATTGCTGAAAAGGCATTGGCACAGACTATGGGCCATCCGGTAATGCTAAGCTTATCGCAGGCCATAGAGGCAGAGCGGAAAGCGTACTATGAGGCACTGGAAGCAGCACAGCGCAGCAATGAGGTTACTAAGTGGCTGACCTATTTTATACATACTTTGATACAGGCACAGCTACAGGCAAAAGCCATGCTTGCCTTTACCTTGAAGAAGGCAAATTTCTTTAATCGCTTTAGTGAGTTGCTTAATGAGCGGCAGCTAAAGGCGATCAATAATATGCTGGATGCCGGACCCAAAGGTTTTGAGGGAGGAATGACAGCTGCAAAGTACATTTCTATAACCCGTGCCTCTAAGGCTACAACCACGCGGGATTTGCAGGATTTGAGTGAGTCGGGAGTATTGCTGGCAGAAGGTGGTGGCAGGAGCACACGCTACATTCTGAATTGGTAAGTTGCTTTTAAGTAAGTTTTAGCAGCTTATATGTGAGCCGATTAAATTTCCTATTCGGCTCATTTTTTAAGTATTTATGAGCCGATTAATTTTGTTATTCGGCTCATACCTGTTAATGTCCCTTACCAGTTGTCCTCCTTTATATCTTCAGGTGTTACCTGTATCAGCATAGCTTTTTGCATGCTGGCAAGGGCTATCTTTATTTCCGCTTGCGCCTGACGAAGCATTTCATTTTTTCGGTTGTCAAACACATCGTATAGCAGTTCATTGCGCTCGCGGTTCAGCATTTCAGTCAGCAGGCCTATGCTCCAGTAGTTATTCGACTCTGTACTAGTCGTTGTGGTGCTTTGGTGTGTAAACCGCCCGAATGAATACTTATACCTGCCATCCTTCACGGCAATGCTTACAGAGTAGCTGATATTACCCTCTATGGGGAGTTTAAAGCCGAAGCTGAGTGCAGGCTTGTAGTGCATCACTGTATTGATGGTTAGGGTATACACATCATCGTCAAAGCTTCCACGAAAGGGTTGCTTCCGGTAATATTTTACGGCCCAGGCCGAGGCACGCAGAAATAGCTGGGTTTTGTCTACGCCTCTCACTGTTTCTATACCATTATATTCTACAGGTATTATTCTTTTCCTTTCTATACTGAGCTCCATACTGTCTCTGTGCAAGTCTCTCTTGCGCAGGTCTTGTATCAGTTCCAGCTGCTCCTGTATCAGCTTTCGCTGTGTGGCAGAGCATTGTGTCAGATCCTTTTTCGCTATACTTTTTACCTCGCCATTACTTTGCAGTATGTCCAGGCTATCTGCCGTTTCATTCACCCTGGCACCAATATAGTACGCGCCTTTGAGGGTACATATCGTATCAAAACTAATTTGGGCGGCAACTTCCGCTGCCGCCCAAACAAATGATAGGGTAAGTATCAGGGCTTTCATTCAGTTTATAGCCTATTGGTTTACATCCAATACCTTATATTCTTTGGTAAATATCAATGGCAGTGAATCAACTTTAAGGGAGTCCTTTCCAGCCTTCATATCAGACTTGAAATAAGCGATAGTATAGTTCAGCTCAGTAGCTTTGCTCGCCTTATATTTCTCTGTATATTCCTTTGCTTTTGCTTCAAATTTGGTAATGCTGTCCCTGATGCCCGTAGCTTCGTTCATCATTTGCTGGCCATACATGTTGGCTTGCTGTACCATTTGCTCATTGCCTTCTTTTTTGTACTTTTCCAGGTCAGCTATCAATTGTTGCAATCCCTGCTGGTATTGCATCAGCATTTGCTGGTACTGCATAGTTTTATAGGTAAAAGCTGTAGAGCGCAAAGAATCAATGTCCTTTTCGCTAAGGCCCTTGCTACCCAATATTTTCAGTTCTTTTACCACCAGGGTGTCTTTGCGTAGTGCTACTGCTTCCTCAAAATATTTTTTTGCCCCTTCGGTCATTTTCTTGTCCTTGTTATTGCACGCTACCAGCATCAATACTATTGCCGCCAGGGGAAGTAATTTCTTCATCTTGTTCTTTTATTTTTATGTGTTGTGTTATTGCCTTTTTCTATTAAAAGCGGCGGCAATATAAGTAAAAAGCAGAATGCCATCGAAAATGCCGGCTATGGTATATAAGTGCGATTACTATATTTGGCATAATAATAAATATTTACCCTTGGCTATTATCAAAACTATCCTGTATGTTATTGCTGCTGTGGCTGCATTTCCCGTATATGCGCTATCGTATTATTTCATTGTCTGGATATTGGATTCTTTAGCAGTACGGCTAATGAATTCACTTACAATTGCACCTGATACTATTGATAAGGTAAGGGTGCGCATGCTACACGCTATCAATTTGGCATTTATTGCATCCGGTATTTTGTTCTGCTTGTATTGGGATGGTCCGCGGCTGTGGGTGGTTATTTTAACCACGGCGGTTTTATTCCTGGCTATAGCAGTTACTTATTCTGTAGTTAAAGACAAGCGGGTAGAAGAAAAAGCAGGAAATGCCGGCACAGAAAGCCCCAAAGAAAAATCTATAGCAACGTTTAAGGTGAGCCGCGAACTGGTTGAGCTGATAGCCGGTAAGAAATATACTGAGGCGATGGAAAAATTGGATGCCGAAATGAAGGTTGAAGCCCCTGGTGAATATGGTTTTATTCTGTACCTGATATGCTGTACCTGTACGGCAAATTACGGCAAGATTATTGAAGCATTTGAAACCTATGGCACAGCTGTTAGTCTGGGTTATGGGCACCACGCTATAGTGGCAGAGGCCTATATACGGTGCAATGAGCTGGAAAAGGCCAGGGCCTGTATGGACAAGTATGAGAAAGAGGGTATGGATATGGTTGAGGATAATTTTAACTATGCCATGCGCTATTTCGACGAAGGCAAATCCGCAGTTGCGATATACTGGTATAATGAGCATGTGGCTCCGCTTAATATCGACCGCAATATTTTCAGTACCTATATTCAAAAGTGTTGCCTCACAGAAAATTATCAGGCAGGGGCGGATGCTTTCAGGAACCGGAACCGCAAGTTGAAAAAATTGAGCTATACCGATTATGAGAATGTAGCACTAGTATATATGAAATTAAACGATAGGGCAATGGTATGCGTTTGTTACGAAGAATGCCTTGTACACTATCCCGGTAATATAGGAATGATGAAGCTGCTTGCTCATTTGTGCGTTTTGGAGAATACGCAAAAATCTGTAGAACTATACGACAGTATAATTTTAATTGAAGGAGATGTAAGTGCAACTTATGCTGCAAGGGCCACCGCAAAAATTACGTTGAATATGTATGACTCGGCCTACGCGGATTTGATGAAGGCGGTAGCGCTGGACGAAAGAAATGCTGAAGCATATGTAACCCTGGGCCTTTACTATATCAGCCTTGAAAAATTTGGGCAGGCACACGAGCAGTTGGTTAAGGCCAGGAGTATAAATAAGAATTTGACAGAGATAGATAAACGGATAAGATATGCAAAGCACATGATGGATAATGCTTAATGTGCCTGTCAAAATCACTATTTTTTTAAAACCAAAAATCATTGGGTTATGCTTTCATTTATAGGTTTTTTTGTAGCGGCTGTGCTTACCCTTATCCCGCTTATTATTCTAGCGGACTATTATCACAAGCTGATAAAGGGTGCAGCATATAAGCTCTTTTCAGCAATTGGCGTTTCTTCTGATAAGATTACCGGGTATGTGACTATTGCGGTGCGCGGTACGCATGCGTTTCTTATATTGTCTGCTGTGCTGTTTGGATTTTTTTGGGAGGGGCATTGGTTCATTCTCGTATTATTGGCACAGTTTGTATTGGGGATTTTTATAGCTGCTGAAGATGGCTATGGGCGCGGAAAAGATACGGATGATGATACGGATGATGCAGTGGTGGATGCGCTTATAGAGAAAAGAAAGTATGTGAAAGCGAAGAAGGCGCTGGAAAATTTGCGCACTGAAGGAGAGGGGAAGGAGAATAGTTTACTTTCTTACTTAAATGCATGCTGGGCTAACAAAGATTATGACAAGGCGGTAGAAGCCTTCGAATCCAGGTCAAATAAATCAACCCCGGATTTTTCCGAACAGTTGATGATGGGTAAGATATATGCAGAAATGGGTAACTGGGAAAAGGCCTCAGTTTTTTTTGAATTTGCAGCTAAGTTAAGCGACCTGGGCAAATATGAATTGGATAAAATAGCGCGGGAGTATTGCGAAAACAGCACTCCCGAAAAGGCTATAAGGATTTATAATGTAATACTTAGATTCAACCCATCTTCAAGCAAGGCTTACGCCGGTTTGGCAAAAGCTAAAACACAGATGGGAGATTTTGAAGGGTCTCTTTTTGATATTCATGCTTCTATGGAGATAAAGCCCGACAATGGTGATGCTGTTGCGGCGCTCAATCATTATCATATCGAAAAGAAAAAGGAAATGGAAGGGCGTTCATTGTTTATCACTGTAGAGGATTTTCAAAGTGATGAAGTGAGCCCTGATCAGCTGATAGCCAACGCACAGGCCCGGATGAAGGGCTAATGCCCTGTCCTGATGCCTATTGCCAGTCGTCGCGTATTGGCCCTTTTACCATATATAGTTTTTCCAGCTTGCTGAGCTTTACTTCTATGTCATCATATTTTTCGTTTTCACTACGTAGCACCAGCATGCTATTATCTTTGCCCCTACGTACATATTTTACCATGCGCTGATTATCCTTGGTTATTACTAGGTAAACCTGCCCATATTGTATTATATCTATATCGTCTACCGGTATCACGCCTATCAGGTC
>DLGO01000072.1:30984-39269 GCA_002482725.1 Bacteroidetes bacterium UBA7692
ACAGAAAAGCGATACACTCGCGGAAGCTCGGTATGTTTATATAGCCCTTTATAGTTTCCGGTATATGGCTGCTTAGTTCCAGGTTACCCGCGGTAGCCTCTATATCGTATATAGGGGTACCATTGCCTGACCTTTCAGGCATGGCGATTTCAGTTAAGAGCTATCTGATGATTGGCGGTCAGATAATTTTTTCGTTTTGTTNNGAATAGAACAATAACAAATAACCCTGATGAAAAAAATAGCACTATTGAGTCTTGCGGTATGTATACTGGTCGGCTGTAAAAAGGCTGATAATAAGAATGCTTGTGGTATACCTGAATACAGCATTAGTGTAGATGGGCAAAAGGCGACAATTGTTACAAAAAATAGGGAGGGTGAGAAGTTTGGGTTCGTACGTGTAGATTACGGGGCAAATGGCTTTTTGTACGATAAAGGTTTTAAGGCTAATGTGCCTGATACCCTGGTATTGGATTATCTCGTAAACGGAACCTATGATGTATATGTACAAGGCAACTGTGGCGGAGATACCTGGACAGAGGTAGCGGGGCCAAAGAGCTTTATAGTTACCAACGGTAAATACGTGAATCCAAACTGTTTGCGGCCTGAGAATATTGAGTTCTTCGATTACAACCTTGATGACCTGTTATTAAAATGGACTGTTTATGATGCTAACTACTGTGAGGTAGCTTACGGCCTGCAGGGCTTTAATCCTGATACAGCGAGGCATTATTTCGTCAACGGTACACAAATGAACGGATTTGTACTGAATGGTTTGAGCACTTATGATTTTTATGTGCGTGCCAATTGCGCAAGCAATGGTTTTAGCGAATGGTCAGGGGTAAGGACAATGGAGGCAAAAAAGAGCTACAACTTCTGCGGAGTGCCCAATAATTTCTTTTGGTACATGGACAATACTACAAAAAAGGTTACCGCGAACTGGAATTCGGGATCAAGCAGCTCTTGGGAAATTGTCTATAATAAAGTTGAAAATAACTCTACAGGACCGAATGCAGTAGCGAATACAACATCTGTGTCAAAAGCAACTATACAAACATCAGGGTTAGCCCAAAAAATATATGTATTTATAAGAACAAGATGTACTAACGTGGATTCAGGTTGGTACAATGATTCAATAGTGATTCAATAGTTTAGGCAGGGTATATTTTGTGAACTTCCAGATGCTACAGCTATTTTTAGCTAATGAATTTTGCTATTCATGATTCTATGACTCAAGCTAGCGGTCTTCTCACTATCTCAACCCTAGCATTATTCCTATATTGCCTGATGGCATTATACCAGCGCGCATCTGATAGCCCTTACCCATGTAATTGTAGCCTCCACCTCCACCTCCGTCAAATGCCAATGATAGTAGACCTGTCCCCATTACCAATGCCCCACCGGCCATTAATCCGCCCACGGTGAATTTATACATCCGGGCCTTATTTTTGGGCTCTGGATTAGCAGGCCCGTAGTTCATTTTTTTATGCTGCACTATTTTTACTGCGCCTACTGCTATGAGCGAACCACCCAATGCGGCTCCTACTGTAGATAGTATTATGGGTGTGGCATCCATATTTATTCTGTGGTCTTTTATTTTCTTCTTCACCACAGATTCTTTCTTTTCAGTAGAGTCTGCGGCGGGCCTGTTATCATCAGCGAAGCTGGAACCCATGGCATTTGTCTGATTCATAGGCGCTTGACTGTAAATTGCCATACTCACCCCCAGCAGCATCAAGATCAATAGAGTTTTCATTGTTTGTTTTATCGGTTATAGTTTATTGTTTTGTTGCCTATTGCCAGTCATCCCGTATTGGCCCTTTTACCATATACAGTTTTTCCAGTTTGCTGCGCTTTACTTCTATATCATCATATTTTTCGTTTTCACTACGTAGCACCAGCATGCTATTATCTTTACCCTTGCGTACATATTTTACCATGCGCTGGTTGTCTTTGGTTATTACCAGGTATACCTGCCCGTATTGTATTATATCTATATCGTCTACCGGTATCACGCCTATCAGGTCACCGGCTTTCAGCTTGGGATACATGCTGTCGCCGCGCACATACAGGAATGCTATGCACTCGCGGAAGCTTGGCATATTGATGTAGCCTTTTATGGTTTCCGGTATGTGGCCGCTCAGCTCCAGGTTACCTGCGGTAGCCTCTATATCGTATATCGGAGTACCATCGCCTGACCTTATATCACCAATTGTGCTGGAAAGTCTGTTTTCCATTTCAAATTTCTCTTTTATGAGCCTGCGGAAGTCGGCATCCAGCTGTTCTTTGCGTAAGTGATAGCTCAGGTTTTGCCTTGTCATACCAAGTATGTCGGCTATTTCATTCATAGAGACGGGGGAGGCTTTCAATTTGCTTCGAAGCGCTTCTCCTTCGTGTATAGTTTGGCTCATGTGGAAAACTTTATTTGTTACTTTTCTTGCAAAATGCAAATGTATTTTACATATTTGCATTGTTGTTTTACAAAGGTAAAAAGAATTTTAAAAAAACCAAAAACATTTCCACTATGACAACAATCATTACTGTACAGGCTCGCCTGAAGGCATGGCTATACGACTATGGGCTAAACTCCACTTCCCGCGAAACCGGCATTAGTAAATACCATATCCACAAGTGTGTGTCTCATCCAGATGCTTCCATGCGGCGCATCGATCAGTTGGTAGCCCACTTCGAAGCCAAAGATACTGAAGCACATCGCCGCTGTCAGGTATCGCTTAAATAACTATAGCCAACGTGGCTGTCTGATTATGCGATCAACCAGGCAGCGGGGCTTCATCTTTCTTCCGGAATGGACGTACCCATACGGGTCGGGGCGTGCCATATCCTGTCTTATCTACGCTGCGCTACAGTGCGGGCTATCAATTGCCGTCCCCTGCGCAAAATCCGGCCAGGGGAAGACCGCAGCAGCAATGACCCGAAAGGCAATTGGCCACTCCGGTACAGGTAATCCCGCCTGTACCGGCAAGAAGAGAGGCAAGAAATAAAGGGAGAGTGGAAGACCGGGAAAAACAAAAAAAGTAAATGATAAATAAAACCATTAAATGAAGTAAACTATGAGCGACGAACCAAACAAATGCATCTGCGCTACCTGTGGCTACACATGGTACGAACACAGTAATAGTAGCGAATGCGATTACTGCACCGAAGAACGAATAGAACTGGAAGACGAAGAAGCCCTGGCTGCCAAAGAATGGGCAGACCTGGAAATGCTCGACTTCGACTAAACTCCTGATTACCCCTCAGGCCGCACGGACCCTAAAGCCACTATAACTCTATTTCCACTATGTTTTTCAATAAAAGCTACCCTGATAATTAATCCTTAACAAAGAAACCCTGAAGCCACTTTTTTAAATCCATAAAACAACCAATAATGTCCCACTCACAAAACAATCCCTTTCCAACACTCCACACAGCGGTGGCAGGCCATGAGCTTAATCCTATGGTATATAACCGCGCCGACTACCCGGACAAAGAGCGCATGCTGCACCATGTGCTGTCTACCGACAAGCGTTATCCTATAAACCTGCAGCAGCTATCGGTAAATGGTACACTGGCAAAAGACAGTATGGCATCTTACCTGACCTCTGCGCTTAACTCTTCGACTGCACTGAAAGAAATACTGAAGACACCGCTGCACTACCACCACTACCTGCATGCGNNCGATTTGCTGAAAAGGAGCGCGACTATTTCGAGCTGGGTACTTTTGCTCATCAGGCCTTTTTGGAGCCGGACAAGTTTGACCGCTGTGTGGTAGAACCTGTTGCATCGCTGGCATCTATAGAAGGTGTTACCCGCCTCATCAATTTTTGGGAAGCGCAATACCTGAAAGAGGCAAGAAGTCGCCGCGAGTTTGAAGATGCACTGGATGTGTGCCGCGAAATAGTTACCAAAGAGCATCAGCTGGACTTAAATAAGCTGGCTGGCAAAAAGGCTTACTACAGAACACTGCGTGCCTTGAGCAGGTACACAGGCATAGAGGAGCGCCACCGCGATATAATAGATGCCGTAAGGCGCAACTACTACAATTATGGCGGAGGCATAATACCGCGCATCATGCGCGGTGCAGAAGCAGAGGTCAGCTTCTATGGCCTAGATACCCTTACACGCCTGCCTGTAAAGATCCGTCCCGATGCATTTCAACTGAAGGAGAACATAGGCGCAGATGCTATTATAAGCTTTAAAACTACGCATGCTGATACAGTAGAAAAATTTATGCAGGATGCCGCAAGATATCAGTATGAGCTTACCGAGGGCATGTACCAGGATGTGGCTTCTTCGGTAACAGGCCGGCGGTTCAACTGTACCATTATGGTAATGCTACAGACGGTGCCACCATACCTGCCGGCTGTGTTCTGGTGGAGTGCTGATGACTTGCAGGCCGGCAAGCACAAATACCGCCAGGCGCTGCGGGTATTGCAACAATGCAGGCAACGAAACATTTATGCCGGTTTCGATGCGTTGGCAGGTATAGGCAACCATGGCATACTGGATACAGAATTGCCTGCATGGAGCAGGCGCAAGTTAGATATGCACCATCAGCAAGTTTAGTTCAGCTGATTTTTTTGAATTATTGTATGTTGTAGATTAAATACTATCTTTTCATAGCAAATGATTACCGCTGAGCAAAATGTATTATTCGGCGCCTGTGTGAAGCAGGCGCGCGAATTCCTGAAAATGGAAGGCGACCTGATGCCTTTTGCTTTTGCATTGAATAATTTTGGCGAGGTGGTGAGCATAGCAGCATACGCAGGTAACCTTGAGGCTGACCCGCTGGCTGTCATTGCTTTTTTGGAGCAGGCCATCAAAGACCGCGATGTATTTAGCCCAATAAAAGGAGCAGCTATCTGTGTGGATGTATTGGCAACACCACCAGGAATGGGCTACCGCTGCGATGCGCTGGAAATACGAATCAGTATGCGTGGGCAACCTACCATAAACCGCTACCTGCCCTACCAGAAAACTGAAGAAGGAGCACTTTTTGGCCAAGGTTACACAGAGCCGGGCACTATGCAACTGTGGTAATCATATATGAGAGGTTTAATTGGGTTTAAACATCCTGCCTCTTCCGCTGTTGTATATATTATAACAAAGAATGACTCCAATGAATATCATAAAAGTAATATCACTATTGGCCCACCTTATCTTCAGCATAAGTTATATACAGGCTCAGACAAAAGGACGCCGGGCTGTGGATGCTACCAAAGAGGCGGCGCCACAAACAGAACCGGATAATGGCATTTATACATCAGTAGAAAAGATGCCTGCATATCCCGGTGGGGAGGAAGCTATGCTCAAATTTATCAGCGATAATTTTGTGTTTCCTGTTGAGGAGAGCGGCCGTACGGTTGAAGGACCTGTTACCATAGAGTTTATTATTACTCCCGAGGGCAAGGTTGCATCTGCCCAGGTCGCCAAAAGCCTGAGTGCCGGAATCGATGCAGAACTGCTGCGCATAGTCAACTCCATGCCCCTCTGGCAGCCGGGCCAGCACAAGGGTAAAAAGGTAAGCGTGCGCTATACCTTGGTGTATGATGTCAAAAGCCACGGGTAACCTTTTGCGCTTACTATTTGTATAGTCGGGTTCGTGTTTATATTTACTTTATGAAAACCCACTATTACTTATTCGTGCTTTCCCTTTTGGCAGGTTCTTTTTCCGCAGATGCGCAATTGACATCTGTCGTACAAGACAGCACTAAGGCTGACATTTATTATATAACCATAAATGGAGATACTGTTCGCGATTGCAAAAAATTTGAATGGCCGGAGTTTCGCGGAGGCATAGACTCTATGCGTGGTTTCATTATTCGCAATTTGGTATTTCCACCAAAGGAAAGGGATATGAATATTATCGGTAGGGCAGAGTTGGTCTTTGTGGTCGATTATTATGGAATGGTAAGCAAGGCAACAATAAGAAAGCCAACCAGCCCGGGGTTTTATTTGGAGGCTATGCGCATAGCCAAAATCATGCCTCTTTGGAAATCCGGAACCTGCAATGGTGAAAATATCTCGGTTCAATATGTTTTGCCACTTGCGTTCAATCTGGAAGGTGGAGTTATGAGCGATCAGGTTCCTGCATTGTTTTCCGAAGACCATAAGGCCTTACAGGATTTTATCACCAAAAATTTCAACAAGGATGTCAAGAGAGAAAACAGGCTTTCTGGAGGTATAATAGAGGTGGTGTTCACAGTAAATAAGAAGGGAAAAGCACAGGTTTCTTATTTGTTGGATAGTAGCTATGCTCCTGCTGTTGCTGCGGAGTTTCAAAGGGTGTTTGCATTAATGCCAAAGTGGAGACCTGCTAGTTTTAAAGGAAAAAAAGTTGACATGGAGTATGTTTTTCCTTTCAATCTGTAATCGGATACCCAATTGACTTTATTATATTCATGTTATGAAATACCTTAAAGCACTTGCATTCTCTGCACTCATTTTTTGTGTACCAACATTAAAAGCCCAATCCACTACGGAACGGGAAGTATTTAATTTAGTAGAACAAATGCCTACCTATCCCGGTGGCGATTCGGCTATGAATAAATTTATAGAGGACAATATGCAATATCCCCAGATGGAGAAGGAAAACGATATAATGGGGAAGATAATCGTAAAGTTTATAGTAACAGAAGATGGTACGCTTGAAGATGTGAAAACTCTTAGGGGTACGAGCCCGGGTATGGTTGCAGAAGCAGAACGTTTGGTGCGGTCCATGCCAAAATGGAACCCGGGAAAGCAAGGTGGGAAGGCAGTAAATGTTTGGTATGTTATACCGGTGAAATTTATCTTATCTCCGATATATATACATTAGATTATCTCAATTTTTAGTGCTAAATACTTTTATAGCCTTCTGATTTTAAGTGTGAAATACTTATTACTTTGTATTCCTTGTTTGTTTGTGTTTAGCTCCACTGCAGTAGCACAGGATACAATCGGTCACCTTATTGAAGTATCGGGAATTAAAAAGGATAAGCAAGAGGATGATGTATATGATATTGTAGAGGTAATGCCTGAATTTCCGGGTGGAGACGCTGCTAAGAGGAGGTTTATAGCTGAGCATTTGCAGTACCCAAGCGTAGATAAGGGGACAAACATCAGTGGTAAGGTTCAGGTAGTGTTTGTTGTGTTGCAGGATGGCAAGCTGGATAGTATAAAGATATGGAAAAAGTTTAATCCTGCATTAGATGAGGCAGTTTTGCGTGTTATACAAAAAATGCCGAAATGGAAACCCGGCAGACAGGGGGCAGGAATGTTAAGGTCAGGTATAAATTACCTGTTTATATTGATTTTAAATAGATAAATTTATTTGCAAACAATAAAGTAAGCGTGGCCCGCGTTATCTTCAGCACGATGAAAAATTTATTATTGTTTTTTGTACTGCTTTGTGGTACCGGCATAGGCATTTCGTATGCTCAGGATAGCACAGCGAATGTAGTTTATACAAAGGTAGATCAGATGCCACAATTCAAAGGTGGTGATGCTGCATTTCGTAAGTTTATCGGCAAGCACCTTAGGTACCCCGAGGCAGAATTGAAAGCTGGAATACACGGTACTGTGTACCTTAGCTTTATAGTTGAAGCGGATGGCAACGTAAAGGATGCTACAGTAGATACAGGTGTTAACCCAGGTCTCGATAAAGAAGCTCTAAGGCTAATACGCTCTATGCCCCGCTGGGTTCCCGGCAGGCACCAGGGCCGACCAGTCCGAGTACTGGTCGATCAGCGCATCAGTTTCAGTCTGGCATAAGCGCAACTGATGAAGCACACCCTATTCCTCTTGTTTATGATGTCCTGCACCCTTATACAGGCGCAGGATACTGCCTATACCATTGTGCAGCAGATGCCAAAATTTCCCGGTGGTAATTTGGTGTTGGATAGCTTCATCAAGGCAAACATCATCATTCCGGCCGATGTGGCCACCTGCCCGCCCGACAGGCGTGGCGGCAAAACAATAAGTACCATACTTAAATTTATAGTCCGTACAGACGGTACTTTCAGCAATATTTCTGTAACCTCTGTGGGCAAGTCTGCCGCTATGCATGCAGAAGCCCTTCGCCTGCTTGCCATCATGCCTGCCTGGGTTCCCGGCCGTCAGGCAGGCCGTGCCGTCGATGTCTGGTACACGTTTCTATAGTATTCAGCAGTCCTTAGTTACCTGCCTTTTAGGCATATCTGGCAGGGCGTTTTTCCTTTCTGCTCTGCTGCGTTTATGCTCATGGCCGCTATATCATGCGTACAGCTTTTCAGGCCCCTGCACTCCCGCTCGCCATGGTACCTCGCTGA
>DLGO01000072.1:39298-42505 GCA_002482725.1 Bacteroidetes bacterium UBA7692
ACACTTTTGGCGAAGCAGATATAAAAAGCAAAGCAAGTAGTACTGTTTTCATAGTAGGTGTATTTACGCAGGTGAATTAAATGTAATAAAATAAGAATAGCGGCATTCTGCGATTATTGTACATTTATAGCACTAACTAATCTCCTTTCTATGTACAAATATGCACTTGCGATTTTTTCTGTTTTATTCCTTGCGGCCTGCAAATATGAACCAAGCAAGGGTCTTGGTGGCCCGTCCTGTACAGGTGGTGAGTTGTATTGTACTGTAGATAAGGACAGGGTTACGTTGAGCGTTTCAGATGGCCCGGGTCCACATCCCGATGTTCTGCTGATTACCTATGGTATTATGAATGGGCGCTCCATGATGATCAAAGGTACAAATCCTTTTCTTATATCCAATTTGCCCAACGGTAATTATTCAGTTAAGGTTGCTCCTTTGTGTTACAATGGCTCTGCAAACAGTTTCAGTTCCAATTTTACCATCACTGATGGTAAGCCTGTAAATAATAATTGTCCGGTTCCAACTTTTAAATTGAATGAATATGGTTCTGAGGCTGTGGGTTGGCAGGCCATTGGCACATTTGATTCTTTCCATGTAGCTTATGGTTCTTATGGCTTCGATCCAGATACTGCGCATTACATCACAACACGCGAAACGTCTATTGCCAGTACAAGAACAGATACTGCCAGGCAATACGATCTTTATGTCCGCACTACCTGCGGAGGAGTGCTTGTAGGGGATTGGTCCTTTTGTTACAGGGCACGGTGATTTGATGTTTATCCGGCAGATGTCTTAATACCTGTTTACCTTATACAAAAACTAAATGTTACACCCATATCCGATCTGTATGCAGCGATCATTCCGTTACCCCATGGTACTCTACTAACTTTACTGTCGTTATATAGGAAATTTCCGGTCATGCAAAAGCCCTGTACGCATTACGTACAGGGCTTTTGTTGTATTTTTATTATGGTCCTACTTCTTTTTCAGGAACTGTGTTTTCAGCACTATGCTCATGCCATCCACGCGGCAGTCTACCTCATCGGCGCTTTCGGTCAGGCGTATCTTTTTTACAACCGTACCTTTCTTTAGCGTCACCGCAGACCCTTTCACATCCAGGCTCTTGTTCAGTATCACCGAGTCGCCATCGTTCAGTATATTTCCGTTGCAATCCTTTACTACCAATTTCTCTTCCATACAGTGCTATTATTTTTATCAGGCTGTAAATATAACCAATCGACCCGCATCATATAGATTTATACTGGGTACCCGGTTATGATTTTTCTCATCCTGCCATCATAGCTACTATCCACTCATGCCTGTCAAAGAATACTTCGTTGCGCGCTATCAGCCCGTCTTTCAGTTCCACTATATCCAGTCCTTCCAGTTCCAGTGTTTTACCTTTTACAGGTATACTCGCATACCATTTCAGAGTAAATCCATTACTGGTTTCAAAAACCTTAATGGTTTTCCAAACCCAATCAGGGTTACGTTTTAGCAACTTTGTAAAGTAGCCGATCATTTGCTCATGCCCCTTTAATCCTTTAGGGTTGGCAGGGTCGGCATAGTATGCATCATGGGTATAGTATTGCAGCAATCCACCAGGATTATTTCCGGTCCAGGCGGCCAGCCATTTATCTGCAAATTTTTTCAACAGATTGCTCATATCATATAATTATACTATCGAAAGTAAACGCTATTTGCTCATGTAGCAAATAGCACTTTTAGTGCTTAAACTGCAATAGATATGTACCGTTATCTTATGTTTTTTCTATACCAAATATAAGGTATTGCGGGCTCAGGCTTAGTACCTTTGCTATCGACTCTACTTCACTCAGTTTTGGGCTGTATCTTGTGTTTAGGAGTTTCGATATTTTTGTCTGGTCCCATCCCAGTTCATAGGCCAGGGCTGCCTGTTTCAAATCGCGCTCTATCATTCTTTTTTTAATCCTGATGATGATGTCTTTTTCCAGCATTAATAGTGGGTTTGTCAGATATGCATTATACATTAAGCATACTGTTGGTTTTTGAAAAAAATGTTGTTGCCGGATACAGGCAGGGTTATGTCAGTAGCGGTTTTCAGAACAAATAAGCAGGTAGCTTATTGCTGTTTTAGTGATGCTATAGAAGGGGCTGGGCCACCACTGGTTGCACCTGTTATTAAATTAATTTTAGTACTTTATTGCGGAATTCCTGTCATGTATATTTTTGTAGGATTTAACTGATTTTATCAGAGTTTGTACTATTCATATTGCCGGAATTTTAAGATGATATTTCCTGCGCAATTCTTATGCTTTTGCAGCATTTCTTAGGTCTTTACGTTAACGGTTTTCCCGCCTTCATATTGTTCATTTGCCAAACTAAAATTGCACAATTATGAATAGTAATCCTACTAACTCTGGAGGTGATCAGAGTTCAAACACAACGGGACCTCTAACTCCCGAACAAATTAATGAAAAAGTAGATTATGGTGTATCTACTTTATTCCGGTTCTCGATGGTTAGTCCACCTGAACTTAAGCCGGTTACCCAAGGTAGCGGCACTATTACTCCACCTGTTGCTGTGTCCGGTTCGGCAGGCCCCGTAACTCCAACAGCAGCGGTCACGGCACTTGCAGCCGGTTTGTCTTCTCTGGAAGCTGTCAGGGATTTAAACTCAGGTCTTTTTTCTTTTGGCGATTGGCTTTCGTCAAATAAAGGAGATTTGGTTTTTGCTGATGTAAGCACCAGGCTACAGGGTGTTGAGGCATTGTCTGCAGACGCGGAGGAAGCCCTGTGGATTAAAACCTTCGAACTCCTTTCAGCAAAGGATAGCATAGGTCTTACAGATGCAGTGGTCAATACGATCAGGGCAAGTAATTTCAAAAGGGAATTTGAAACCTTAAATTCCGAGACAACACCTGTCAGCGACTTTATTGATGCTGAACAGAAAGAGTTTTTTGAGGAGGTGGCAGCAGCACCGCTGATCATTCCCAAAGAACAACTTCCTGTTATTACCGCAGATGTGATTAAAAAGCCGGCAACCTATCTGGAGCCACGCCAGCAGGATTTGCTGAAGCGTGCTCAAACGGTTGCTGTAGCAGGCTATCGCATACAGTTTATCAAAGACCACCTTACGCAATTCCGATTGGCAGAAATGGGCTATGCCGCAGAGCGAAAGGCAGCTTATGAAAAGTACCTGGCGGGCTATCAGGCTGTTACTGACCCT
>DLGO01000010.1 GCA_002482725.1 Bacteroidetes bacterium UBA7692
ATCCTTCGCGCTTGGCCCCAAATGCCATACTCATACCTCATGGCACCTTTACTCATCATTTCAAAGAACAATACATCATTCGGATACCACTCCACCGTGGTTATGCCGCACACCGCCCACAAGGTATTTTGTATTAAGCCTCAGCGAGGCGCCCTGTTTGTAGAAACGACAACCAAAGATCCGACAGCACCGAAGGCATTGTCCTGTTCTATCCTGCGTTGGGTTGTCTGGCTACAGCGCGTCGAACTGACGGGTTATTTCAGCGATGCGCTCTTCCGTCATATTCATTATTTCGTGTGGGGACAGGGCTATGGTTTTCCTTGCATTCCCTTGCTCTTCTTTCAGGCTTGTATGATACTTCAATATCGCCATCACAGCACTCCTCCTCGCAGTAAAGGGCGGCGTCTCCTGCACCTCTACCACTTCACCTCCACAGCTAAAGTGTCTTGCACGAACATACTGCCCCATAGCAAATCGGCTCAACATCAGCAGGCACTCCTCCACGCTCAAAACCTCCATGCACAGCAGGTTCTCAGCGGCCGCTGTCACCTCCTGCGCGGCAGTTACCATAGCTGCGCGCATCACCTTTTGTTGCGGTACTTTTTCTGCCTTTGGCTGCGGTACTTTTTCGATTTTTTCGCTGCGGTAGTTTTTCAGTTCAGCTTCCGTTGTTTGTTGCGGTTCCTCAGCATCAATTTGCTGCGGTACTTTTGCGGTAGCATTAGCTGCGGTATTTTCACCAGTTCCGGCACTATGCTCAAAGTTCAGCAACACCCAGTTCACAGGCCTGCCACCACCCGCACCCATCTGCAGGCGCGCGGTGGCCGCGCGCTCCTCGAACGTGCGCTTGCTTAGTTTAAATTTCTCTTTAAATACTGCAAACAGGTCATTGCCCCTAAAGCCCAGTTCGATTTTCTTTTTCAGGAACGCTATCTGTTCCTTGTGTTTATTGTTCATAGTTGCCGGTTTAGTGCAACTGCGAATATCTTTCACAACCATGCTCCGACTCTAGCAAAAAAGGCGGCAAAATGAACCAACCACCCAAACCCCACGATTACCAAAGGCTACAGAAGGTTTTAAAAAATGTGAAGAGGCTTTTTTACTGACGTTTTGGGTGGTAAGGATTTTTAATCACCTGCCAGCTAATGCTATTATTATTCCAACAAAAAGCTGCTTTCCTTTCCTTCTAATATCTTAATGATAATCCGGGTAAGGTGCTCAATATTTACAGGCTTTACAAAAAAATGGGTAGCATTTGCTTTCAGCACCAACTCATCTGAAGTTAAATAATATGAGGATGAAGAAACAATAATGGGTACCTGATGTAGCAGCGGCATTGTCCGCATAGTAGCCAGACATTCCAGGGCAGGCATCCCCGGCATTACCAGATCCATAAAAATATAATCGGGCATATACTCGCCACTGCTCAGATAAGCAATGGCATCCTTTCCATTGGCAGCAGTATTTAAAGAATATAGGAGACCGGTTCCCTCTAATGCATAGCCGAATATCTCGGCATCTTCATTATCATCATCAATAAGGAAACAGACTTTAGGTTTCATGGCTTAAACTTTGTCATATTACATTTCAGTAAAACACATAGCAGCAATTAATATACCAACGGTTTTGCTTGTTAAATAACTCATCCGCACCCCGATATAGGATATTACTACCCTTTTAACAATATACTTACATACGTATTTCTCCTCAAAAAAAAGCCGGCCCTGGTATATCAGGGCCGGCTCAACATACATTTATGCAGGTACTTTTCTATCCGCTTCCCTGTCCCAATACCTGTGGGCAGCGATTGCCTTTATAAAATTCGCTACAAATCCTTTGGCCTTGCCTGCGCTTATCACTACGCCAATGCCAGCCAGGTCTTTGTCCCCATCTAATTTATCGGCCAGATAAGTTTGCTGCAAAAGTGGCTTCACATCCGCATCTATACCTATGGCCTTGCAATGCCTGAAAGCCTCATTTATAAAATGGATTGCATCGGGCTCTGCCTTCAGCTTCTCTACACTTTTGCTGCCTCCAGGCACATACACAGCATCAAACAATACCGATGCCGCTGTCAGGAAACTCTGGTCAACTTCTATAGCAGCACCACCGCTTCCTTTTATTGTACCTAGTTTTGGCGCTATTACTTTGGCCTTAGCGCCTTGCGCCTCCAGTGCAGCTTTCACTGTATTCAGCGCAGCATCATCCACGCCATCTGCTGCCAGTATCGCTATCACCCTTGTTTTTATCGAGTCCTTCGCGGTATTTACCATGCTTAGCGGCTCCGATTTTCCCAGCGTCTGTTTCATTTTCGTTGGTTGAAAATCCTTAGGGTTGCCATCTGCAGGTATGCTGTGGTTTAGCAATGGTTGTTTTGGTATTTCGCTCAACACTATACCCAATGCATCTGCTACTGCCGCTGCCAATGGCTTGCTTATATTTAGCAGCAATCCAAGCATGCGCTCGCGGATCGCGGATATCTCCAGCTTACCCAGCTCAAAGCTAAGCGCATCTATTATGTGCTGCTGCTCTACCGGCGACTGGCTGTTGTAGAACAGTGTCGCCTGGCTAAAATGGTCGAAGAAACTTGCGCTGCGCGCCCTTATTTTTTTGCTGTCTATCCTTTCGGCAAATGAGGTAAAACCTCCGTCCGCAGCCTTGGCCTGAAACGGACAGCCACCACTTATGGTGTTTGGCTCATAGCTCGTCCTCGACTTGTTTATCTGCTGGCGCATGTGCCCATCGCGCTGGTTGTTGTGTACCTGGTTTACGGATTTATTTATCGGCAGCTCATGAAAGTTGGCACTGCCCAGGCGCGACAGTTGCGTATCGGTGTACGAAAACAACCTGCCTTGAAGCAGTGGGTCATTGGTAAAATCTATGCCCGGCACCAAGTGTCCGGGGTGGAATGCCACCTGCTCCGTTTCTGCAAAAAAGTTGTCGGGGTTACGGTTCAGTGTCAGCTTGCCGATTATCTGCACAGGCACTACCTCTTCGGGTATCAGCTTGGTGGGGTCCAGCAGGTCAAACTCAAATTTGAACTCATCTTCTTCCTTCACTATCTGCACGCCCAGCTCATACTCTACGAATGCACCGCTTTCTATCGCTTCCCACAGATCCCTGCGGTGAAAGTCAGGATCCTTCCCCGATATTTTCTGCGCCTCGTCCCATGCCACGGAGTGTACGCCCAGCACAGGCTTCCAGTGATACTTTACAAAAAAAGATTCTCCTGCTTCATTTATCCAGCGAAAAGTATGTACGCCAAACCCTTCCATCATCCTGTAGCTGCGCGGTATGGCCCGGTCGCTCATCACCCACATAATCATGTGCATCGACTCCGGCATCAGCGATATAAAATCCCAGAATGTATCGTGAGCTGATGCTGCCTGCGGCATTTCATGGTGCGGCTCGGGCTTTACAGCATGTATCAGGTCCGGGAACTTTATCGCGTCCTGTATAAAAAATACGGGCATGTTGTTGCCCACCAGGTCGTAGTTGCCTTCTTCGGTATAAAACTTAACAGAAAAGCCCCTTACATCACGTGCCAGGTCCGAAGAGCCACGTGAGCCGGCTACTGTCGAAAACCGCACAAATACAGGCGTCTGCCTGCTGGTATCGTTCAGGAATTTTGCTTTGGTAAAAGGCGCCATGGATTCATACAACTCAAATATGCCGTGTGCCGCAGAACCCCGTGCATGTACTATCCTTTCGGGTATGCGCTCATGGTCAAAATGGGTAATTTTCTCTCGGAGTATAAAATCTTCCAGTAAACTGGATCCCCGCTCACCGGATTTCAGTGAGTTTTGGTTATCGTTTATCAGCAGTCCCTGGTTGGTGGTCAGCAGTTCATTTTCACCGTTTTCGGTGTATGCCTGCAGGTCCTCTGCCTTTTTGTTGTCTTTGGGTTCTGGTGTTGCTTTTGGTGTCTTTTTCTGTTTCATACTGCTATTTGTTTAGGTAAACAGTACTGATTAAAAAATTATGCCCGGCATATCAGGCACCAGTTTGCCACATATCTGCAATGTCACCATTGCAGGAAATAACATGGACAATCCTATCTCCAATTGGTCCTACTTAGGTTTTATACCATATAATCCTTGAATACATTTAATCAGGCTTCGCATAAGCCATGGCATCTACCAAGCTTTTGCATCCTATCGATACCATTCAGTGCAGTCCTTAGATATCTTGTCTGCCGGATTTTTTTTAAACCTGGCCAGGGCGGCGCTTATTTTTCACCACATAGGTCCTGGCCACCTTGTCGTATATAGTTTGCTTATCGCTGTCCCACAGTATCCAGATAACCGGGATCACAAAAGTGCCCAGTACAGATTTCAGGCCTTCCCTTATAACACCAGCCACAGCACTTTTTTTATCGCTGCCGTCTTCCGATGAAATCACCTTTAGTCCCATAATCTTATGTCCCAGGTTACCGCTCCATAAGGCATAAAAAAGAGCCCCTACAAGGGCAGATAACGCTGCACTATACAGCAGTGAAACCGTACCGTAATCATCGTAATACAAGTGCAGCATACCTTCTACTACATATGAGCGGAAAGCCATAAGCGGAATAGCCGTGATGATGCCGCCCAATATGGCAGCGATAAGCCTGTCGGACCTGGAGGCCAACTCATAACCAAAATAAGGATGTGGAAGCGGTTCGGGTATAGGTTGCCACTTTACTTCCGCAGTTGCTTTGGCATCCGGTATATTCAGTGGCGGCGGGGTTACTTTTATCACGTCTTTCAGCAGCGGCATATATTCCGCTTTTATCCAGTTTTCCAATCCTTCTGTCCATACCATCGTGTCTTTGTACAATGGCTTGGTAGCCAGTTCATCTATAGTAAAAGGCCCTTGTTGTTGTCCGTCAATAGCTATATAAAAAAGGTCAGGCATTGTGGCTGATTTGAAGTTCGAATATAGGCTTTTACAGCATTCGATACCATTATCCGTTAAGCAATTTATTAAAGCCGCAATAATGAAAATTCCCTTTCCAATTTCATATTGCATTTATTGCTAAATTTGGCAGGCCCTCAGATAAACGCATAATTTTATCTAATCAATACGAATGAAACAACTCTTAACCCGTCTTTCACTATTGCTGTTTATAGCATTTACCATTACACAGGCCTATGCGGCAGGCGATAAGCAGGAAACCAAAGGCAGGGTAATAGCCGCGGAGGTAAAAGCAGCCAGCTTGTCAGGCAAATACTTTGCACCGTACGGTTTATTTACAAAAACTACTGACGAAAAATCGGCAGGTATTGTAAAAGGACTGACGGATTCATTTGCAATATTAGCCCTTGATAAAAGCAGCTTGCAAACATTGTTGCAATCAAAACCCCAATTCATAAAGCTCATTGTTCCCGGCTACGGCAGTATGCCAATAGAGATGCTTCTGTATAAGCATGATATCGCTTCGCCGGACTTCACCATAACCACTTCATCAGGTATCACCTACAGCGCGGAAGAAGCAGGTGGCCTGCACTACTGGGGCATAGTAAACAATGACCAGGGCAGCCTGGCAGCCATCAGTTTTTTCAACGATGATGTAATGGGAATAATAGCTACCGACTACGGCAACCTGAATCTGGGTAAATTAAACGGATCAGACCGGTTCATCATCTTCAACGATTTGCAGCTAAAGGAAAAAAGTAATTTCTCCTGTGGCAACAACTACGCTACCGAACATCAGCAGCAGCCACAGCACAACAATGGCAATGGCAACAGGGCATCAAAGTGTATCCGTTTTTATTGGGAAGCAAACTATGACCTGTACCAGCAAAAGCAAAGCATAGCTGCTACTACAAATTTTGCAACCGGCCTTTTCAATCAATCCCAGATACTTTTTGCAAATGATGGAATCAACATCACCTTATCAGGATTAAAAATATGGAATACACAAAGCCCGTATAATGTATCCAACAAAACTACTTTCCTCAATACTTTTCAGGCAAATTTACCACTCTTCAACGGAGACCTGGCACACTTGATCGGCAGCAGCTCCTCTATCGCAGGCGGGCTCGCAGCAGGTGTTGGCGGATTGTGCGGACCTGTATCAAGGCGCAAATGTGTATCTGGCCTGAACGGCCTTTATGCAATACTGCCGATATACTCCTGGAATGTAACGGTTGTGTCTCATGAGCAGGGACATTTGCTCGGGTCAGACCATACGCATGCCTGCGTATGGAACGGCAACAATACAGCTATAGATGGCTGTGGACCATATTACGACTCAGGTGTAAGCTATGAAGGCAATTGCTCAGGAGCGCCTATACCCGCGCCTGTAGTGGGGGGTACCATAATGAGCTATTGCCATTTGGGACCGGCAGGTATAAGGCTCAATAACGGCTTCGGCCCGCAGCCCGCAAACCGGATAATAAATGCGATAAACAATGCTTCGTGCCTTGCTACCTGCACAGTATGTACACCACCTGCAAATGACCGCTGCACAGGCGCTACGCTTATAGAAGACAATACAAGTTGTATGTACACCCCCGGCACGCTCAATTGCGCTACCGAAGATATGCTGCCACAGGAAGTGTCCTGCACCCCTTTCCCTTCACTAAGCTATGGTGTATTTTATCACTTCTATGCAAAATCAAATAAGGTAAACATAGAAGTAATACCTGATGACAAAACTACAACAGGCCTGGATGCCATTGCTGTGCTTTATTCCGGTTCATCCTGCAATGACCTGACAGAGGTTGCGGGCGGATGCAGCGACCAGTTCAATGCTGGCCAAACAGAAAAAATGATAGTAAACGTATTTCCCGGAACACACTATTGGCTATGGATAAACCATTGGCAGGATGCATACACGAACACAGGCAACCGTGCTTTTAATGTTTGTGTATCGCACGCGGATACAGCAATATGCACGGCTCCTCTTTCTTGCGTAAGCAGTTCTGCAGGAGTTTCAGCAGCAGTATTAAGCTGCTACAGCAGCCAGGGCTCCGGTGGCAGCTTACAGTACAAGTGGTATAAAGGAACCGATTGCAGCGGCACTGTATTGGGTACAGATTCATTTTACAATGCCACTACAGCCGGAACATATACCTGTAAGGCTTACATAAGCGGCCATGAGTCCGAATGTTACAATTGCAGTAGCGGCAAAGCAACCCTGAATGTAACCGAATGCACGGGACCTAAAGCATACATTACCAGTATAAATGGTAGTCTGAACTGCAATTCCACAGGAAGCACAGGCAGCTTAAGATACAAATGGTACAAAGGAGGTAACTGCACAGGAGATGAGCTAATCACGGGTAAAGTCTATGATCCTGGCCGCAGCGGAATCTATTCCTGCAAAGTATACGTGTACGGTCGCGAAGCTACCTGCTACACCTGTGCCCAGGCACTTGCAAAAAGTACTACTGATATATTCATGGCCCATAGCGCCGCTTATACTGTTTGTTCAGGCTTGTTTTTAGATGGAGGAGGCGGTTACGATGACTATTTTGAAAATCAGGATGATACCATAACGATTTACCCTGAAACGCCCGGCTCAAAAGTAAGTGTAAGATTTACCCACTTCCGTACTCAGACAACCTATAATAGTCCCTATAGCCCTGGTGATCCCATTGACGACATATTGTATGTGTACAATGGTAATAGCACAGCTGCCCCTCAAATAGGATTAATGACAGGTAGCTTGTATGGCACAGTTACCTCAACAGCTGCCGACGGCAGCCTGACGTTCAGGTTTGTTTCACACTCACCCTATTATTCACCCGGTTCGGATATAAGGAGTGGCTGGACCGGAGTAATAACCTGCGAAACATCTGATTTCTACAACCTGCATATGACCGCATCAGGCACCATCAGCACCTGCAAAAGAAAATTCTATGATAGCGGAGGGCCTACCAAGGACTATATGAATAATCAGCGTGAAATAATGCCGGACACAGGGGTGGTAATAACAGTGTACCCCGATAGCATAGGCGGCCGGATGACCGTTGCTTTCGATTCGTTTATAACCCAGTCAAATTATATAAGCGAGAATAATACCCTGTTGCGCGACACCGACATCCTGTACATATATAACGGCAACAGCACATCGGCTCCGGTTTTGGCAAAGCTATACGACGACCCGGCCGTTCCTTTTTCCTATACCTCTACTGCAGCTGATGGAAGCCTCACATTCAAGTTTACTTCCGCCCGCTCATATGCCAATTACAACAACAGGAGGGGCTGGATCGCAAATCTCAGTTGTGGCAATCTTTTATCTGCCGGAGAGGAAATAGATGCGGGGTTGCAAATAACCGCCTACCCCAACCCTGCCGGCGAGTTATTGAATATAGCAGGCCATGGCATACCGGATTGCAGCCTTTCCATTTCACTGACAGATGTATACGGAAACCTGATAGATAAGACAGCATTGCAGGGTGGAGGTTCCGGTTTCAATACCGCATTCGACACCGGAAAAATAGCTGCAGGAATCTATTTTGTAACTGTGCTTGGTAATGGTATCAACCATGTTATGAAGGTTCACAAGGAATAGCAAAATATACACACCATTCATATCACAAATGAATAGCGTATACCTTTTAAACGTACAGATGCCGCATGCAATAATATTTCATTTTACATATATATAACCCAGCTTAATACAGAAAGCCAAAACCTCTGTTTTTATTCCTATTTTTATCGTTTGGCTAAAAAAATAAGCCGTAGTGCGCTTTTAAATTTAACAGTGATTCATGAAACAAGTTTTTTTCTTTTTTACCCTGCTCATTTTTCCCTTCCAGTGTATAAAAGCTGCAGGACCTAAAAAGGAAGCCAAAGGCAAGGCGATAGCCGCAGAGATAGAAGCCGCAAGCTTATCGGGCAAATATTTTGTACCGTATAATCTGTTCACCAAAACCACTGACGAAAAATCGGCTGGTATCATAAAAGGACTGACCGATTCATTTTCGGTAATGGCCCTTAATAAAAGCAGTTTGCAAAACCTGCTGACAGCAAAACCTGAGTTTGTTAAATTAATCATACCGGGCTACGATAATAAGCCTATGGAAGTATTGCTGTACAAGCACGATATCACTTCTCCGGATTTTATTTTTACCACCGCCTCCGGCAAAACCTACAGCACAGATGAAATAGGCGGGCTACACTATTGGGGCATATTAAACAATGACCCGGGCAGCCTGGCAGCTATCAGCGTTTTTGAAGATGATGTAATGGGGCTAATAGCTACAGACTATGGCAACCTGAACCTGGGCAGGATTCAAAACAGCAAGAACTTTGTACTGTACAATGAGTTTGGGCTTAAGGAGAAAAACCCATTCCGCTGCGCCAATAATGAAGATGTTCCTTTTGATGAAAAAGAAAACAGCAATGGCCACAGCAGTGGATCCAGGACAGCCAAATGCGTAAAACTGTATTGGGAGATAAACTATGACGTATATCAAAACAAAGGTACGCTGAGCGCTACCACCAACTTCGCCACAGGCATGTTCAATCAGTCGCAGATACTATATGCCAACGAGGCAATAAGCGTATCGCTATCTCAACTAAAAGTGTGGGATACCCCCAGCCCGTATAGCGGAAGCGATAGCTACGATTACCTCAATTCATTCCAGTCTAATGTCAATACATTTAATGGTGACCTGGCACATATTATCACGCTGGAAACATCTATGGGCGGCGTAGCTGCTACTATAAATGGATTATGCGATAATCTTTCAGATAGAAAGTGCTTTTCCGGTATAAGTGCTACGTTTAGTGTAGTACCTGCATACTCATGGTCCATCAATGTAATAACGCACGAACAAGGCCACCTGATGGGTTCGCGTCACACACATGCTTGTGCCTGGGTTGTAGGTGGACAGCAAAATCAAGCTATTGATGGCTGTGGCCCCACTTACAGCAACGATATATTTTACGAAGGAAGTTGCAGTGGTGCGCCTATACCAACCAATGGAGGAACTATAATGAGTTACTGCCACCTGGGAGCGGCCAAGGTAAACCTGAACAGGGGCTTCAGTACTCAACCCGCGAGTAAGATTATACAGCGAATCAACGAAGCAAACTGCCTTACAGCCTGCACAGTATGCGTACCTCCGGTAAATGATGACTGCTCTGCTGCAAGCGCCATTCAGGATGCTGTTACCTGCAACTATAGCCTGGGCAACATAGATTGTGCCACCGATGACGGACTGGCCGATGTGCCAACCTGCAATGGAAACGGCACAGGCAGCGCTGGTGTATTCTATCAGTTTACTGCTGCTACAGCAGGCGTTACCATACAGGTAATACCAACTATAACCACCGCAGCAGGGCTGGATCCTGTAGTGGTGCTGTACACCGGTACAAACTGCGCAGACATGACAGAAATGCCTTTGGGATGTGCCGACAATGGTGGTAACGGCGAGCCTGAAACAATAGAGGCAGAAGTAATACAAGGCCAGAAATACTGGATAAGGATTTACCACTACAGCACTACATTACCGGTATCGGGCAACGGCCGCTTCCAGATATGCGTAACACACCCCAACCCGGCCGGCTGTACCAAACCAACAAATGTGGTAATACCTGACGCAACAGGAACTACATCGGCCACACTTACCTGCTCGGCCAAAGCCGGTACAGGCAACACACTGGCATACAAATGGTATAGCGGTACCGATTGCTCGGGTACCATACTGGGCACAGACTCTACCCTAAGGGTTACCAGCGAAGGCTACTATGCATGCAAGGTATATGTAGAAGGCAATGAAGCTAACTGCTCTGAGTGTGTTTATGGATTTGCTGTGGTAACAAGCCCTTCAAGCAATATTCTTATGACAGGCAGTGCTAACTATACTACCTGCAATGGTATATTTTATGACGGTGGTGGCGCATCGGGCAACTATCTGAATGACCAGAATGATGTAGTAACCATCTCCCCGGCCACTCCCGGAACAAAAATCAGCGTAAACTTCAGCTACTTCCGCACGCAGACACAATACACTCAGTTTAAAAACACAAGCCAGATATTGGATGATGTGTTGTTTGTGTATGATGGCAACAGCACTGCCGCACCGCAGATAAATGCGCTTTTCGGGCAGACCAGCCCGGGTGTAATCACATCCAGCGCAGCGGACGGCAGCCTTACCTTCAAATTTGTATCCGGTAAGCCAAACAGCACTCCTGCCACAGGTATCAGATTAGGCTGGGCAGCTACTATAAACTGCTACTCTACCGGTATAAATGATATGAACAGCAGAAATGTAAAAATAGAGGCATACCCTAATCCTGTAAATGAAATATTGAACATAAGCTGCTCAGGCTTGCCGGCAGGCGCTTACACGCTTACGCTTACCAATGTAGTAGGGCAAATAGCAGATAAAACGGAGATAACAACTACCAGCAATGATATAACCGGTTCATTCAATACAGCGAAGCTTGCTCCCGGCATGTACTTCCTTACATTGCACGGCACCAATATAACTAAGGTAATAAAGGTGCAAAAGCAGTAGGAATATCCTATTAAAATGATAAAAGGAGCCCCCTCAGAGGGGCTCTTTTTGTTTCCATACTACAAAAAATCCCAAGCCATCAATCCATTTTTGCGTACCTCATAATTTTTGAGTTCCTTTATACTATTAAAATTTTCAATAATGGAAGCTACCGCAACAGCCGTTCAGAACATACAGATAAGCCCCAATACCAAACTGGAGGATATACTAAGGCTTTTCAATGCACACTACAAGAACAAGGCTGCGGTAAGGAACACCACGGCAAGGGACAGGCGCAAGAAGCTAAAAAAGCTGCGCGATGTAATTATGGATAGCCGCGAAAAGATTGAAAAAGCGATGTACGCAGACTTCCGCAAGCCTGCCACCGAAACAGAATACTCTGAGGTAGCGCCGGTTATTATACAAATAAACCATGCCCTGCGCCACCTGGATGAATGGATGGAAGAAAAAGAAGTGGATACGCCTTTGGTATTCATCGGTACTGCCTCCAAAGTAGTGTTTGAGCCAAAGGGCAACACCTTGGTGCTATCTCCATGGAACTACCCCTTCATGCTGCCGCTTACAGGTCTTATTTCGGCGGTAGCTGCAGGCAATACTGTATTGGTTAAGCCAAGCGAATTTACACCACACACTTCCCGCTTATTGAAAGAGCTGCTTGCACAGGTTTTCCCCGAAAATGAAGTGGCAGTAGTAGAAGGCGACTACTCAGTATCGCAGGAATTATTGAAATTGAAATGGGACCACATACACTTTACAGGTAGCCCTGCAGTTGGCAAAAGCATTATGCGCGCTGCTGCCGAAAACCTTACCTCCGTTACACTGGAGCTGGGTGGCAAATCCCCTGTTATAATAGATGAAACAGCCAACATAAAGGCTGCCGCCATGAAGATCACCTGGGGCAAATTCCTGAACGAAGGCCAGACCTGCATAGCACCGGATTACATTTTGGTTCATGCCTCGAAGCACG
>DLGO01000164.1 GCA_002482725.1 Bacteroidetes bacterium UBA7692
AAAAATAATTTTTATGTCATTTTTAGAATTGAAATAAAAGACTGATTATCAGTATAAAAATGGTATGGTGGGTTAAGAAAATGACACTAAACGGTAGAAATAATATGTTGGTGTCACAAGAGTTGAGTGTTACGGTGGTAAGATACATACAAGGGGTTTGGCTGAAAAATACCGCAGGTTTAATGGTGGTCAGGAAGGTAAAAGTACCGCAGGAAATACCGCAGCCGGATGTGTTTTAATTGACTGGTAGTGAGCGTAATAGAGGATTTTTTTGCAGGTTCAAAAAATACCGCAGCGCGGAATATGAAAAGTACCGCAGAATATTAGTGGGGAGGTTAACAGGTACTTAGGAATACCGAACGGCGCTGGGCTGATGAAGAGGGTTCGAAGAACCTTGGGGTGTGGGTTCGGGATTCCTTTCAGAAAATCCCGAACAGCGGAGCAGCCGGGAATACATAAGGCGAGGTCACAGGCACCGCGGCGCTAAAGCCTGCGCCAGGGAAAGTGATCACGAATTACTCAGATTGCACGGAATGACACGGATTTTTAGCAGCCGAAAATGCAAGCGGGAATTGGGTTTGATGGTGTTTTGTGAGGACACAAACCACAGAATACAAACAGCCGTGAATACAGGGTCGATAAGGGACCAGCAATGTTCTTTGAAATGATGAAGAGAGATGCCATGAGGGATGAGCGTGGCGGATGGGCCAGGCGCGAAGGATGGAAGCGGCTAGCCCGGAGTGCAGCGCAGCGGAGCGAGGACTAATAGCGAACAGCCTGACCGCAGCGCAGCGGAGGGCGCGCCCAATTGTTATTTTGTCTGCTATATTTGAAATAATAATAAAACGACACAAAACAGAAAAACATGGCAACAACATTTAGAAATGCGCTATTGGCGCCGGTATTGATTTTGGGATTGGCAGTGGAAATGAAGGCGCAGGATAGGTATGAGTATGCATCCATTGAGTATCAAACATGGGGCGCTAAAGCCTACTACCTTTATATTACTATATCAGGCTCTTATCTCACCATTGATGGAAAAGTTGCTGATGGAAACGCTACAAAAAACTGCACTCCAATAATTATGAAGGCTGAGGAGATGAGTAAGGATGGTTGGGAAGTGTACAACACAATTTATGAATCACCTAGTACACATCTCTATTACTTGAAACGCAAAGCAAAATAACCTTACGCCACAAAATCCTTTAGCCCGTCCGCTACTTTGCGGTCGTTGGCAAGGCGGGGAACTTTGTTCTGGCCGCCGAGCTTACCGATGGATTTCATGTAGTTGTTGAAAGCATTGGGCTGCAGGGAGCGCAGCTTCAGTTCCTGTAGCATGTTGCCCTCGCGCAGGTCGAAATAGTAGACGTTTTTCTCCTGCATTATTTTGTCGATACAGCTAATGAAAGCCTCCATATCGGTGGGCTTTTTGCTGAACTCCACGAACCACTCGTGGTACGACAGCTCGCCCTCAGGGTTAATGTTGGGTGCTACGCTGAACTCTATGGTGCTGGCGTTGAACTGCTCGCAGGCTTGCTTCATGGCATGCTCCACCTCCTCGCCTATTACGTGTTCGCCAAAGGCAGAGATGAAGTGCTTGACGCGGCCCGTAACCACAATGCGGTAGGGATTCTTGCTTACGAACTTGACAGTGTCGCCAATGCTGTAGGCCCATAACCCGGCATTGGTAGAAAGTACGAGTGCATAGTTGACACCAAGCTCTACCTGCTCCAGGGCAATGCGTCTGCCATCTGCGCGGCCAAGGTCTTCCGGTTTTACAAACTCGTAGAAGATACCGGCATCGAGATTGAGCAAGAGGCCGGGCTGGGTTTGTGAATCCTGGTAGGCGATGAAGCCTTCGCTGGCCGGGTAGGTTTCTACCGAGTCTATAGGGAAGCCGATAAGCTCTTCGATGCGCTTGCGGTACGGCTCGTAGTTAACACCTCCGTAGGCAAACACTTTGAAGTCGGGGAATATATCCTTGATGTATTGCTTGCCGCTGATCTGCTGTAGCTTTTCGAAGTACATAACCACCCACGGCGGAATGCCGCTGATAAGGCTCATGCGCTCGTTCAGGGTTTCGTGGGCTATGGCATCCACCTTCTGCTCCCAGTCTTCGATACAGTTGGTATCGTAGCCAGGCATTCGGTTTTTGGTAAGCCATGCAGGCACGTGGTGGTACACAATGCCACTAAGCCTGCCCGATGGTATTGCCCCGTGCGCATCCAGCACAGGGCTGCCTTGCAGGAATATCATTTTTCGGTCGAAGAATTCAGCCTTGCCTGTTTCGGCCACATACATCATCAGCGAGTTGCGCGCGGCGCGTATCTGCTCGGCGATGCTCTCTTTGGTGAGGGGGATATATTTGGTGCCTGATGTAGTGCCGCTACTTTTGCAGAAGTAGAGGGGCTGACCGGGCCAAAGGACGTCCTTTTGCCCATCGGTAATTTGCTGTATGTAGTCCTTCAGCTCTTCGTAGTCGCGGACAGGAACGGCTTTCTTAAAGTCGGTATAGTTCTTTATTTTATTGAAATGGTGCTCGCGGCCAAATGAAGTACCGGCGGCAGTTTCTATGAGCTTTTGCAGGGTGGCATGCTGCATGGCTACACCGCGCTTGTGCGTGGCATATACCCGTGGCGCTATGATGCCTGCAACGAATTTGATGATAGAAGATTTGATACCCATGGCGATGAAAATTTACGGGGCTAAAGGGTGGATTTTTTCGATAATCTGCTGTGCCAGCTGCATGGCGCGGTAGCCATCGTTGACGCTGACAGGAACAGGCACACCGGTAGTGATGCTCTTGTGAAAAAGCTCCAGCTCCAGCAATATGGCGTTGGCGTCTTTCTTCTCTGTAGTGCTGAAGGTCAGGTACTTTTTGGTGGAGTCGCCCAACTCAATTTCCATGCCGGGCATTTCGTCACTAAAGGGGTGGTCGAAGATTTTTACCACCTCATTTTTGCGCTCCAGGAAGTCTATGCTGACATAGCTGCCCGGCTGAAAGATGCGCATCTTACGCATGTTTTTGAGCGATATGCGGCTGGCGGTAACATTGGCTACGCAACCATTGGTGAACTCTATGCGGGCATTGGCAATATCGAGGCTTTTGCTAACGATAGCTACACCACTGGCACTGATGTTTTTGATGTCGGCTTTTACCAGGCTAAGGATGATGTCAAGGTCGTGGATCATAAGGTCGTGCACCACGCTAACATCTGTACCACGCGGGTTGAACTGGGCCAGGCGGTGCGTCTCTATAAACAACGGCTGTAGGTTTGCCACATCCAGCGACAGCATAGCGGGGTTGAAGCGCTCTACGTGGCCTACCATGGCTTTTACGTCCTTGTCGGCAACCAACTGCACCAGTGTAGCTGCTTCGGACAGGTTGGAGGCCAGGGGCTTCTCGATAAATACATGCTTACCAAGACTGATGGCCTGGTGGGCAATGTCGAAATGAGCGATGGTAGGACATACGATATCTATGGCATCGGCATCTTCTATGAGCGCTTCGGCAGTGGCAAAGCGCGGGATGCCGAAAGAGTTTTGCGCAGCTTCGGCGGCCTCGTCATTTGGGTCGTAGAAGCCAATGAGCTCGAAGCC
>DLGO01000154.1 GCA_002482725.1 Bacteroidetes bacterium UBA7692
GTAAGGGGCTGCAAATATAAGCACCAATTTCATATTCGCAAGGGGTAATGCGAAAATAGTTGGGTAGAAATCCTTCATCAATATAAAATATGATTGATTATCAATTATTTAAGTGATTAATAAATATATGTCGTTGCTTTAGGAAATTACTATCCCATTAGAAAATGGCCCTCAATTCGGCCCTGCCGGAGTGCACTACGGCTGCAGTGCCTGTTTTTCGGCCATCGTATATGAAGGTTAGCAACACATTTGTGGTCAATCGATACTCTATAGTAGCGTTCCATACATAGTTATTGCCGTTGCTAAGCCCCTCCAGCATGGCGTATTCCAGTTGCTGATTGGCGTAGTCCCTATCCATATAGCGTATAGATGAGTAGGTAAACTTAGTCTCAAACGTAGCCTTGGAGTTGCGGTTGTACCTGGCAGTGATGCTTGTTTGATTAACCGTAGCAGTCTGTTTGCCCACAGAATCGGTTGGGTTTACCTTACGGGCAAACAGGTAATTAGCGGCTATACGAAAGTCCGTTTTGTATTGATAAGCAATCTCCGCCTGAGCCTGATTGAAATGAAACCTGAAGCGCTGCGCGCTGTAAAAGTCACTTCGGTTAGCCCTGATACCGTTGGTATACGTGGCTTGCAGCAGCAATGCCTGTATGATATTGTAGCGCAGCGTTACTCCTTGGGACTGGCTGAGGCGCTCCTCGAACCCACTGGTGAGCAGCACCCTGTTTTGCAGGTAGCTGAAGTCGAACTGCGCACCATACTTAGGGTCGAGCCTGTTATAAAACACAGAGGTGCGTGCCGTGGTAGATGTAGATACCAGCGTCGAATCTTCTATTTTGGATGGGAAGGGATTGAAGTAGTTGCCCGGCTTCAAACCTTTGCCTGCCATCAGCTTGCGTTGCAGCTCCACACTACCAAATGCAGAAATACGACCGATAATTTTCGCCCATTTCGCCGTCTTTCCATTCAGCAGCACTGCGGGGTTCAGGTTGATTGTCTGGCTGAACTGTGTGGAGCTTACGGCCACATAATCTGCGGTAACTGCAAACACCTTTACATAAGAGGAGTCCTCCCTGTAGGGCGATATCACAAACTCATTCAGCTGCTTTATGCCATCCTCATTGCTATCTTTCCATACATAGTCGCCGGTGTTGGTAGGCGATGGCTGGTAGGTGATCTGGATTTTCTGCTCGCGGCCACTTCCTATCTCATATAGTGTAGAGGAGCGCAAAAAGCCCTTCAATACATTGAAGCTATAATTTACCCTGCCTAGGTAAAAATTCTTTAGCTGCGAGGTGCGGAGAATAGAGTCCTTTTCATCAGCATACCTGTAGGTTACATTCCATTGCAGCGATTGGTTCTTTATAGTAGTTACATTACCAAATACATTTATAGTTTGCCCTATAAAGTGCGGTGCTTTAAATTTTTCGGCACCGGGTTGGTGCTCAGCACGGAATATACCTTCTATGCCATACTTGTTTCTGGCAGTATCGGGACTAACGAAATAGACCTTGTAGTTTTGCCATAAGTAAGAGCCAGACGTAAGCGTATCTGAGCTGATATCCTTTATAGAGTTTATCTCATGATTGGCTACAGCACCTATCTTCCAACCGCGCAGCTTCTTTATAGCATACGACACATCTACCTGTGGCCTGATAAAAAGCGATGTACTCGTTTCTGTTCTGGCATTGACAATAGTGCTGAAAGAATTGATGGAAAAGCCATTCTTTTGGAGCGTAGCCCCTACCCCATTTTCAAACCCATTGTACTTGCCTGCCTGATTGTAAGAGCGAAACCTGTAGGTGATGTTTCCCAACTTGCTTATAGCATAGTTAAGGTTAAGTACCGATAGGTGCTCGCTGGCAGGTGTAGTAAATGCAGGTGTATTCCACTCCCTGTTAAACTCTACCGCGCGGAAACGCTCTATGGATTTAAACCTGTCCTGCACAAACTCATACGATGCATCTATAGTAAGTGACTGCCCGTTATCCTTTTCCTTTTTGGTAACTACAATTCCCTTATAGGTTAGCTTACCCGCACCGCCAAGGTTATCCTTATTATCTACCTGCGATAGGGTATTCACATCATTATTGCTCAGCGCTCCCTCTGCTCCCAACACATGATTCTCCGTAATTTTGTAATTGCCTGCAAGCGAAAACATCTGTACCAGCTGCGGTGCAGGCAGCAGTTGCGCGGGCCTATACTCTCCATAATGTATTACCTGCCCATTAATCGTATCTGGCCTTATCCAGGCAAACACACGACCATTGGCAGTAGACGCTATAGGTATGTAATCGCCCTGCCCTGCACCCACCAGCAGAAATGATGCTGCGTATATTGCCTCCGTAGAATTATTAGAAAATACCAGCACCGAGTCATAGCCCAGCGTATCCCTGCGGGCATACAGTATCCTGTTGGCATCGTAGCCCACGCTATCTATAGTAGGGTAAAAAGCATTCTGCACGCTATCGCCTATTTGCGACAGGAAAGTCCGCTTGTTATCATCCAATGTCTGTTGTATGGTTTGCGATTTGCTATCCTGCTCGTGGTATGCATTGAAAGCAATGTTACCCTTCTTCCAGTTCCACTCGGCATTGCCATAAACTATAAAGCGCGAATAGTTCTGATTGCTATACTCAAACTCTACCACCACCCGCAGGTCTTTTGTTATCAGCCGCTTCGGGGTAAAGCGTATCTCGGCCGTATTGTAGTCGATCACATAATCATGATCGGCACCACGCATCATTTTTACACCATTTATAAATACCTCTTCCGTATTTGCAAGTATCACTATAAAGGTTTCGCCATTGGCACCGCTCAACTTATATGGACCCTGGTTGCCCTCCCCTACCTGTAGAATATTGCGCGCAAACTTGCCGCGCATAACACCACCGGCCACCTGCGTACCCAATGAGCCATTCTTCTTCAAATCGAAAATACCGCTGTATGCGCCCCCCTGCGGCTTCTTGGAAAAGCGCATGAAATAGGCACTGGCAGGGTTGTACAGATCAAAATCGCCCACTATAACTTTTTGATTCAGGCGTTTTAGCTGTATAAAAATCTTATCGAACTCTTGCAGCTTCTGCGTACTACCATCCGGTTGAAACGGAATATTGTTGTCGGTAATAGCAGCAGTTACTTCTATATCCTTCGTGACCATTCCTGATAACTGCAGGTTGAACTGTGAGTTCAACACTACATCCTGGTTATTGCCAAAGCTCAATCCTCGGGAAAATGTACCGTTGTAATCCAGCCCACCGAAATCGATAAAATCCTGGGGTGCTTCTACAGGCCTGTATTCAAAGGGCTTCATAACAAACTCCATCTGCGATTGCTGATAAGCAGCATAGCTCTTATTAGCATACCTGCTGCCAAGCGCATAGGGCAATGCCCTATAGCGCACCGTAATAGAATCAGTGGCCGGCTTCCTTTTCCATATCAGCAACGACTGCAATGGGTATATGGTATAGTCTGCAGTATCCATCAATACCTGCTGCCCGCCAACACCCGCATATATGGCAGTTTGCCCTGCTACCAGGCTTAGGGAGTCTATCCTAACAGAATCTGTGACTGCAATCTGCTTTACCCTAAGGTTAGATAGCGATTGCGCAGAAAGGCCACAAGCCGCACCGCACAACAACAATAAAACCAAAAACCTGAAAGCAGTACTTAACAATTTGCTTAATCTATTAGTAATATAAAAGTAGCCATTTAAACCATCGCCCGATAGCAGAGATACTCATACGCAATGGTTAATGTATTTAAAGACAGTACACATTTTTCGTGTATTGAGGCATAAGCAGTATTTTGCAATCAAAATTTTAACGAAATGAAATCCATCGTACATATTCTTATCACAGTGCTTATTCTTTCATCGTGCAATTCTATAGGGCAAAAGCAGGGCAACCTTTCTGTAGCTGATTTTGAAGCGGCTATATCTAAAGCCGGTGCACAGTTGATAGATGTGCGCAGTGAAGATGAGTTTGCAGAGCGTCATATAAAAGGTGCAAAGAACATAAATGTAAACTCCAAGGAATTTGCCACAAGCATGGCGACACTGGACAAAACAAAACCGGTATACCTGTATTGCCTGAGCGGTAAGCGCAGTAGCAATGCGACAGAGTGGGCAAAGGCAAACGGGTTTGCCAGCGTATATAATCTGGATGGTGGCATTATGGCATGGGCAAATAGCGGAAAAGCAATAGAAGAGTCGGCGGCAGGCAAAAAGAAAGGGATGACTTCTGATGAATACTTAGCAGCGGTAAAGCAAGATAAGCTGGTGCTGGTAGACTTTAATGCCGTATGGTGCGGACCATGTAAAGTGCTGAAACCACGCGTAGAGAAAGTAGTAAAAGCCAACGAGGCAAAGCTGCAACTGCTGGAAATAGACGTAGACAAGAACCCGGACATTGCCAAAATGATGAACATATCGGGTATACCACTATTGATACTATATAAACAAGGTAAAGAGGTATGGCGCAATATGGGCACCATGGATGAGAAAGACCTGAGAGAGGTGATAGGCAGATTTTAAGTTCTATTGTACTGCGATAGTGCAAATCTCTTTGGTATTATTAGCAATACCAAAGCGCTCATCTATCCTATATCCTACCACCCATACTATCTTTTTATCGGACTCTAATACCCACACCTTTTCTTTTTCGTGCAGGGGCAGCTTTATATCTGTCAGAAACTTTTTGACCTTTTTCTTTTTCATGCCCATACCCAGCGGGTAGAAGTAGTCGCCATCTTTCCATTGGCGCAGTAGTAGTGGATATTTCAGGCGGGAGGCATCTAACTGAGCTACATTCTGCTGCTTTGAGATTGTGGCGTTGCTGGTTTCTGAATAAGCAATACTTAATGTGCCATTACCGAATCTCACATCAGTTGTATCCTTATCTACAAAAATAACCGATGCTTTTTCCGCTGCCAGTTCGGTTACAATCAGGAATTGCCTGTCCTGCACTACGCGGTTGGTTGCAGATAAAAATTGCCGCCCTACGCCATTGTCCAACCCTGCCAATATATCCTCTACCTGGGCATTATTAAAGCCATACTTCTGAAGTATAGAAAATAATACCGTGCGCTTCTCTGCCAGTTGCTTCAATTTGGCTATGGCTATTTTCTCGAAACTACCTGCAGGGAATACCAGTGTTTTATAAATAGCTTTCAAGTGCTTATCTACAAACCCCTCTATCTCCTCAAAGCTCTTCAGGTTAGAGGCAAACGTATGCTCGAAAGAAGGATTTATCTCCCTGAACAATGGCACTAAGTTGTGCCTGATAAAATTGCGCGAATACTTGTCGCTGGCATTGGAGCTATCCTCGCGGAAGGTTCCGCCCTTTGCAGCAAGATAATCAGCCACCTCGTCTCTTGTAGCAAAAAGCAACGGCCTTATCACCTTGCCATTTTTGTATTGTATGCCTCGCATCCCCTTTATGCCTGTGCCTTTGGCCAGGTTAAAGAGTACTGTTTCTATAGAATCATTGAGATGATGTGCCGTAGCTATATAATCGAAGCTATGCTGTTGCCTTATCTCCTCGAACCAATCGTATCTCAATTTACGCGCAGCTTCTTGTATTGCCACTTTATTACCGGCAGCATACCCGGTAGTATCAAAGCGGATGCTGAAGAGTTCCACGCCAAGTTTGGCAGCATATTCCTTCACAAAGCTTTCATCTGCATCGCTTTCTGCTCCGCGCAATCCAAAGTTGCAATGGGCTATGGCAAACCTGTACCCTGCCTCCGATAAAAGCAGGCACAATGCCACAGAATCCAAACCTCCGCTCACTGCTACCATTATACGCGTAGTAGCTTTCAGCAAAGATTTCTCCTTATTGAACTGTATAAAACGCCTTAGCAGATTGCCTTGCTGATTTTTGATACCCACTTTCTTATTTGTTGTATTTGGTCATGGCATTGCCCAGCCCTTCGAACATAAAGCTATTGATAGCCTGGCAGGCACGGTCAATATGCTCGGGCAGGTGCTTTGCCTCCTCCGGCTTCCACTTGCCCAGCACATAATTTATCTGCCCACCTTTTGCATAATTACTGCCTATGCCAAAACGCAGGCGTGCATAGTTCTGGTTGCCCAGCATCAGGTCTATATCCTTCAGCCCGTTGTGGCCGCCGTCGCTACCCTTACCCCTAAGCCTGAGCGCACCGAAATCAATAGCCAGATCGTCGAGCACTATCAATACCCGCTCCTGTGGTATTTTCAGTTCCTGCATCCAGTAGCGCACGGCTTTGCCACTCAGGTTCATGTAGGTGGTTGGTTTTATCAGGTGTACCTGTTTGCCCTTGCTTTTGTAGGTAGTGTAAAAGGCATTGCGGCCAAGCTCGAAAGCGACCTTATTATCCCTGGCCAGCATATCCAGCACATCGAAGCCGATATTGTGCCTGGTATTCGCATATTCCTCTCCTATATTGCCCAAACCGGCTATCAAAAAATTCATCCTGTTGCAAAATTATAAAGTCAAAACATCCTCCGAATAAGCACAATTAGCTAATTTTTGTTTACGCCGCTTGCTCCTTCAGAGGTGCTGCAAATGTAAGCGGTTAGGCTAATTGCCGTACTGCATTTAATCAACCAAGGGCCTAAACAATACCTATTAAATTGAAAATCAACACTTAAGAACAATAAATAGCAAGTAACAACAGGCTTAAAATCAACGATACAAGTAGTAGATTCAAGGTGGCTTGGGCCTTGCTTTGGATTGTTACTACATATTGTTTACAAAAAACCATTAAAAACAGTTTCAAATTATGCTTTAGGCTTGTACATTCGCCATAATTATTA
>DLGO01000006.1:0-23249 GCA_002482725.1 Bacteroidetes bacterium UBA7692
AGAGGCCCATCCACCTATCATAATACCATAAACACCAATAGAAACAACACCAAACACAAAAAGCAGAGCCACATTGATGTCCGCTGCCTGCAGGCTTATCTGCCTGCCGAATACTTCTATCTTATCGCCCCATGGAATAACTGCACTGGTCATCAATGCTGTGGTCATAAACATCGCAGGACCTAGTATGAATAGCCATTTATTTGGGGTATCAGGTATAAAATCCTCTTTAGTGAACATTTTAACACCATCGGCCAGTGGCTGTAAAAGACCTCCCGGTCCCGCACGGTTTGGCCCTCTTCTATCCTGAAACCATCCGGCCAAAACACGCTCGGCAAATGTAGAATACAAAGCCACCAACATCGTAAGTGCCCAAACACCTAAGATAACTGCCCCTTTCTCTATGAAAAATGATGAATCCATCTAAAACTCTTTATTTTTTGTTCGGGTAGCTTTTAGCTAACCATTCAATTAACTATCTGTTTATTGTCCGTCGCTCAATGGTTGCTCGTACGATTTTACGCCAGCCATGCTTATCGCTTTCCTGTCTTCCTGCCTTCCTGTCAGCAACCTTGGGTCTGTGTCTATTTCCACCTTATCCAAGTGTTGTACATAGTTGTTCTGGTTGATAACCGAGTCTTTTTCAAATTTCCTTGGTCCTTCAACAGTCCAATCTTTCACATCTTTTTTATCGAAACGGCAGGTGTTGCAGATAAACTCCTCTACCTCGTGGTAGGCATCCTTACGAGCAGTAACCCTGTATATCTCTTTGCCAAACATCCATGCAGTTACCTTTCCCGAACAGGTAGGGCAATCGCGGTGGGCATCGAAAGGCTTCAGGAACCAAACACGGCTTTTGAAACGGAAAGTTTTATCAGTAAGTGCTCCTACCGGGCATACATCTATCATGTTACCACTCATTTCGTTGGTAACTGCATTTTGTATGTAGGTTGAAATCTCTGAAGCATCACCGCGGTTCATGATACCATGCACACGGTTGTCGGTAAGCTGGTCGGCTACATAAGTGCAGCGGTAGCAAAGGATACAGCGCGTCATGTGCAGTTGTATCTTATCGCCAATGTCTATTTTATCGAATGTTCTTCTTCCCTCTTCGTAGCGCGTTTGTTGCGAGCCGTAGTTGAAACCAAGGTTTTGCAGGTCACATTCGCCTGCCTGGTCGCATATAGGGCAATCTAACGGATGATTGATAAGCAGGAACTCCACTACCCCTTTGCGCATATCCTGCACCTTAGGGCTGGTCATGTTCTTCACCTCCATGCCATCGGCAATAGGTGTGCAGCAACTGGCTTGCAGCTTAGGCATAGGCGTAGGATTGGCCTCACTGCCTTTGCTAATTTCCACAAGGCATACACGGCACTTGCCCCCGCTACCTTTTAGTTTGCTGTAATAGCACATAGCAGGAGGTACAAGGTCACCCCCTATTTTGCGTGCGGCATTCAGGATGGTGGTACCTGGTTCCACCTCTACTGTTACTCCGTCTATAGTTACTTTTGGCATGCTACAAATTATATCAATTAAACGCGCAGCGCGAAAGTAGGTTTACGCGCGTAGTTTTGCAACTACTGTGTCATAATCTTCTCAACACCACGCCTACGCATAACCCTCACATTATCACCATTGTTCATATACCTCATACACACGCTGCTGAAAAGCCTTTGCCTTGAGGAATAATATTTGCCTGGCTGCCTCATCTACCACATTGCTTTCGCCCGGCTTATCGCTTTTCGAATTGAGTGAAACGAAAGAGTCTCCTTGCAGTATTATACCTCCGTTGTGGTAAGGTAGGAAAACCCACTTCCGCCCGTATGGTTTTAGAAAATCTACACTCCATGGGTATTCAGTTACCGGCTTTCCCATCTGATTTAACAAAGTTGGAACGATATCGACCTGACTGATAAGCTTATTCATTTTCCTACTACGGTATTCCGGTTTTATAGCTCCACCTGCCAATAACAGCGGAATACGGTGAAAAGCCGGCAAATGCGGAGATACAAAATCCGGAGTGCCGTGGCTATGGTCGGACACTATAACTATAAGGGTGCTATCGTACCATGTTTGTTTTTTGGCTTCTGCCATAAAATGCCCAAGCACGCTATCGGAATAGTGCATAGCCGACAGATAATCATAATCTGACCGGATGGCATTGGCGCCTGCTCCCGGAAAATCGTAAGGCGAATGGGTGCTACCCGTAAACAAAGAATATACAAAAGGGGCCTTAGCTTTATTCACCTCGCTTAAAAAGTATGGTACTGTATAGCCGTCATGAATTCCCAACCTGCCAGAAGGAAAACTTTCGGGAAAATCCTGCTGCTCCACTACCCTATCCACCCCCTGCAGCAAAAGGTAGCTCTTGATATTGCCATAAGAAAGCTGCCCCCCAAAGAAGTAGGCGGTACTATAGCCGTCAGCTTTCAGCGACTTAAATAGCGATGGAATTTTGGCAGCCTTGGCCGATTCGTGGTTAATAAACACATTGCGTATACCAGGGAAACCGCTAAAGATGGCCGCATTGCCCATATCGGAGAGGTACGCAGCTGCATAAGCATTGGTGCACAGTATACCATCATTGGAGTATTGGTCGAAACTGGGGGTTTGTGAATTGGCGGCACCCAGCGCCCCTATGGCATTGGCCGACCAGCCCTCCAACACTATTACTATAATATTGGGATGAGCGGTAGTAAATATGGATAATGCAGAATCCGGCTGAAAAGGGACATAATCTTCAATAAGGAGCTTTGCCCACTCCGGTGACATGGTAATAAAGTTTTCCGCACGGCTGCGCCCACGGGCTTCGAGTAGTATATAGCCTACATTCCAAAGTGGATTGACAGCAGCATCGTTCAGAACCGGATTGCCCGAGAAGTATGCATCACTGATATTGACAGGGATTGGTTGCAACCCTCCGCGGCAACCTATTACCAGTAGGGGAATAACTATAATATAGATAGCGGTCAAGACCACACGCCTGCTTTGCAAAGGTTGGGCAGCACGGCTTAGTAGTCTATAAAGCCACTTCAGCAAGAAATAAAAAGCGAGCGTCAATACGAGTACTACCACTAAGAAAAAGGCAAGCATACCACCCGATACTGTTTGCAAAACTTCCTTAGGATTTGCTAAATGTTGCAAACCTGCCCAGGTAATACGCGAGTGCCATTCGCGGTACAGCAATACATCTGCTACGGCTACCAGATTTACCAATAAGAGTACCAGCACCGAAGCAATTTTGGCCAATTTACCTGATTCACTTTTAGCAATAAGGCCAGCACAAAAGGCACCTAATATGACAGCTATAAACAAATATGAAAGCGTTGACGCATCAAGCTTCTGGCTATTTTTAAGCACATCCGTTACTGCCGTTATACTCAGGTTATCGAAACTAAACAGGAATACAATACGGTGAAACAGGAACAGCACAGCCACCACAGCTACCAGCGCGACTGCAAATACGAGTGTTGAAACAAAATACTTTCCGTTCATGGCACCCAAAGGTGTTCATTTTTAATTTGTGATAGAAATGCGGAATTTATGGATTACAACAAAACCTGTTTTCTTTCGTTTTTCGAAGCGAGGGTGTTTAAACATTTTACCATACCAGAAGTCAAACACCGTATATAAATAAAAGAGAAGGCTGAACTATGAAGATGATGAGCTTGCTGGCAGTAATGCTACTAACTGTAAACGGAACGGAATACCTGGAAAAAGTAAAGGGCTACAGTACCAATACTTACCTGAAAGACACTGTGTATACAGAATACAGTGCCAAGCAATTTGCTGAGAGCAAGGATGCACAGCGCAAATTTGATGTAAAGGACTTTGACCTTCACCTGATGAATGCCTGCATGTGGTTTGCCACCAACGAAACACGCACGGCTAAAAAAGGCAAAGCATTCAAGTACAATGCGCCGCTGCGTGATGCGGCCACCCTGTTTGCAAATGAAATGGTGGTAAAGAAGTTTTATAACCACATACACCCAAGCAACAAAGATTTTGAAACACCGGGCGACCGCATGGGACTATTTGGAATTACCAATGTAGCCATGGCAGAGAATATTCACCGGTTTGCCATAAACCCGCAGGACAACAAAACCTACATAGAAGTAGCACGCGATATAGTAGATGACTTTTACAAATCGAGCGGCCACCGGGTAAATATGATGAACCCGCTATACAATAGCCTCGGCTGCGGTAGTATGATAGAGTACGATACAAGGGAAGATTACTACTTCGTAAAAGTAGTGCAGTGCTTCGCCAATATTGAGTAGCCCTATTTACAAGGCTTGGTTTCCTTGGATTTTATCCAGCGGGATATAAGCTCCACGCCTTCGGTATGCACCAGATTACGGCCAACTTCCGGCATGCGGATTCCGGGATCTGTAGATTCCATTCTATACACCATGATAGATTCCTCCGGCTTGCCTGGTGTAATATCGTACAGGCGGTTACCTGTTGCCTTGCCCGCAGCTACTGGGCTTTTGCATACACCCAAGTGTTCCTGGTCGTAGTTATCCCAATTGGTCCATAAGCCTGAAGTATAGGCTGGTCCTTTTTCGTTGTGGCAATGCCCGCAGTTTATGTCCAGATAAGCCCTTGCCCTGGAGTTAAGGTCGTAGTTAACAGAGTCCTGCCAGTTGGCAGTTTTAGGGCAGTCTGCAGGCCCCGGAGCACCTTTCAGCAAACCCAGCCTGGCCCAATGCGCCAATTGGTTCTCTTTTCCATCAGCATAAGCGTAATCTTTATTCAGGTTGCGTACCTTAGGGCCTATAGGGCGTATAGCACCATTGAACCAATGACAGCCCTTGCACTGATTTTTATTGGGAATAACGTAATCAACTTCCCTTTTGGACCCATCATAATGTATCCAGCTTACTTTCTTTATATCCCCGGCATTGTCTAAAACAGCCTCTGTCTGCTCATCGTTCCATACATAGTCTAGCGCTTCCCAACCGGCCTCACGGTTTACCAGCAGCCTGGTCTCTATAATGCGTCGCTCACCCTCCGGCTTGCTAAAGTCAGCAGGGTAATAGAAGTTCTTAATAAGGCAGGCACCAACAGGCAGCTTCAACACTTCGGCAGTATCATAGGGAGCACTCTTCCCTTCGGGCATGTATACGAAGCGAGCCTTGAAGGCATAATCTGTAAAAAGGGAAGAATTAAGGTCGTAAGGAAGCACCAAGGCATTTGGCTGCAGCAACTTTAAATCCCCTGAAAAGAAGTGATAGTCCGACAGCTTTTCGTATGGCGCCTTTGCCACATCCAACGACACAGGCTTGCTCTGCGTGTTGCAACTAATGGTATAACAGATAAAAACTACCGGAAAAATGGCCGTAAGGGCATATCTGAATAAACGCTTCATGAGTATAATTAACTAAGAAAGACTGCTACTGCGCAGAAAACACTGCTTAAAAACCTTGCTTCTTAGTTACGAAAAGCAAATATAATGTGTAAAACGCTAATAATTTCCAGACAAAAAACAGTTTTTAATACTCATCATATTGCCCTAGCTTCGCAGCGAATTTTTTAATCAATAAACATAAAAATAAAATGAAAGTTACAGTTGTAGGCGCCGGTGCAGTAGGTGCAGCATGTGCAGACAATATTGCCCGCAAAGAATTGGCGCATGAGGTAGTATTGTTGGATATAAAAGAAGGTACAGCAGAAGGCAAGAGCATAGATATGATGCAGACTGCTACCCTACTTGGTTTCGACACAAAAATAACCGGATCTACAAACGACTACTCTAAAACTGCAGGCAGCACTGTGGCGGTTATCACCTCTGGTATACCACGCAAACCGGGTATGACACGCGAAGAGCTTATCGGCATCAACGCATCTATAGTAAAAGGTGTGGCTGAAAATCTGTTAAAATACTCTCCGGATGTGATATTGATAGTGGTGAGCAACCCTATGGATACCATGACCTACCTTTCTTTGAAATCGCTTGGATTGCCTAAAAACCGTATCATCGGTATGGGTGGCACATTGGATAGCGCACGTTTCAAATACTATTTGAGCCAGGCACTTAACTGTTCTCCATCAGACCTTAGCGCATTGGTAATAGGCGGACACGGTGATACTACCATGATACCTCTTACACGTTTGGCTACATTGAACAGCCTACCTGTAAGCAACCTATTGAGCGAAGAGAAACTGAAAGAAGTAGCTGCCGCTACTATGGTAGGTGGTGCTACGCTAACTAACCTGATTGGCACATCTGCCTGGTTTGCACCGGGTGCTGCTGTAGCTGCATTGGTAGAAAGCATCATACGCGACGAGAAAAAAGTATTTACCTGCAGCGTATCGCTTGAAGGCGAATACGGCCAAAGCGATATATGCCTTGGCGTACCTGTAGTAGTAGGTAAAGACGGATGGGAAAGCATCATCGACTTTAAACTAAACGAAGAAGAACAAGCTGCATTCAACAAGAGCGCGGAAGCAGTACGCAATATGAACAACGTATTGGCTACACTAGCTTAATTCTTTTAACTATACATTTTATGAAAGCCTCAACAGCAATGTTGGGGCTTTTTTTCTGACTTATTAATCATAAATATTCTTGCGATGGCCAATTTTACCAACTTCTATAATCAAAATTTCGTCATCAATTTTATATAACACTCTAAAATCACCCACCCTTATTCGCCATATATAATCATGTTCACCTTTTAGCTTTTTACACCTAGTTGGTCTAGGATCATTTGCAAGAGAATCAATAGCGGTAACAATTTTATTACTCTCTTTCTTCGGAACTTCGTCAAGTTCTTTTAGAGCTTATTTGCGGATCTTAATGCTATATCTCATTTAGCACCTTTTTTCAGTTGCTTTTTAGCAACATCCCAGTCAATCAGTTCATCATTTTTCCTGGATTCAGCAACTAACACATCTATAAACTCATGAACTTCTTCTTCATGCTCTTCAATAGTTTTTAAATCAATTACCACCGCTTTCTTATTATTTTTGCTATCTGTTATATAACTTATCCCTTTCATTCTAAAAGCGTTTTATTATCAAATATAAAACTAAGACAGAAAACTACAGAATAACCTCAACATTCCGACTTGAAACACATCAAATTCTTTAGGCTGCCTTAACTACAATTCGCAAAATATGAAGACCATATTAATCATAGTTATCACTATCTTTTGCCTGCAAATAAAAGCACAAGTACAAAAGCAACCTCCCAAGCTTAGCATCTACCATTTGAAGGGCGATTACTACATATACACTACCTACAATCTATTCGGCAAAGAGCTGGTTCCATCCAACAGCATGTATCTGGTAACTGACGAAGGTGTGGTAATGTTTGATACCCCATGGGACAGCACACAGTTTCAGCCGCTGATGGACAGCATTGAGCAACGCCATCACAAGAAAGTGGTGCTTTGCATATCGACCCACTACCATGAAGACAGGACAGGTGGGCTAGATTTCCTGAAAAAGATGGGCGTAAAAACATACAGTACTCAACAAACACTTGACCTATGCATAAAGCATGGAGAAAAGCAGGCGGAGTTTGTATTTACAGGAGATACTACTTTTTCCATAGGTGGTAAAACTATAGAGGCAGTTTATACAGGCGAAGGGCACGCACCAGACAACATTGTGTTGTGGTGCGGGGATGTAAGACTACTATATGGTGGCTGCCTCGTGAAAAGTACTGAAGCCACAGGCCTTGGCAACCTGTCGGATGCCAACCTGAAAGAATGGCCAAATACCATACGAAAGTTAATGGCGCAATTCCCCAATCCGGCTTTTGTAATACCGGGACACTTCAGTTGGAAAAGCAATAAAGGATTGCAACATACATTGAAGCTGCTGAAGAAAGGGTAAGGGTTTAGTTTAGGGGTATCCTACATCCATTCTTTAAACTTTGCACCCATACATTCAAAGCAAACACCATTCTGAACATAGCTATATTCAGGAAAAACACCTGAACCTCCACATCTATTGCAAGGAGTTAACGTAATATTTATCAAATTTCCCTGCAAATCATATATAGGGACTGAGTTCTGCTGATGAAATTCTGTATGACATTTAAAGCATAGAGACACTAGATCTGTATTATCATATTCCCATGCCATTCTGCCAAAACGATAGCACTTATGATGAACGTGGAGATTAAAATTATATATCCAATTAAAGCTTTCCTCCGAGATTATAGATAATGATCTTTTTGATTCTCTATCTACCTTACTTAGTTGGAAATGGGGAAAATCAATCATTTCTCTTTCGGAATAAGAAACAACCAATTGATCTTGTATGCTTATTATTTTTTGCCAATAAGATAATAATCGAGGATTATAAAAGTCAAGGTTTGAATAAAATCTTACAGCAGCAGAACCATTTTCATATAGATGAAACTTTAAGTAAAAAGGAAACAAGTCTTTTGTATATTTAAGAATCCATTGCTTCTCTATACTATAAATTGGAAGTAAAACGCCTTCTTTTCCAATATCAACATGATAAAAAGCATGAGTGTCGTTTGACCCTGCATAGAAGCCTTTTCCAATTTCATTCCATCCAGAATGACCATATTTATCTGAAGAATGAATTAATGATTCGTTGTTACAATTCTGACAAATATGGCCATCTCTCTCAACTATCTCATTTCTTTTATCCTTCCATTTAATATGAGTAAGTTGTTCCTTATAGTTCATCACAGTTAATACTTACTGTTTTTGCTTAATAAATCTCTTTGCTTTTGTGCAATAGCAAGCTGAATTCCAGCCTGCTTCAAATTCAACAAAGCAAGTCCATATACTTCAACCTTAGACAAATCATTATTCGCATCCATAATCCATCTGTCAGTAGGTTGCAGCCAAGTGATACCCATATCCTTGTTTTCCAGTTGTGAAAGCCTAATAACACTTTCTACAATTATTTTATCCGAAGTCCATTCCCCACCTTCAAAATCTCTAAGTTGTCGCCAAATCATTTCCACGAAGATGTTTCCACCACCAAATAAAAAAGGCATTTGAAATTCAACTAACAAATCCCCTTCATAAAATTTTGCCATTAACGATCCATTGCCTATATAAACTTCTAATTGAACTACTTTAAGACTTATCATATCAACAACTTATAAGTATTACCACTAGTTAAAAGATTGAGTCACCTCTATCTTGCCCACTATATTATCGTTGAACTCTTCTAGTTCCTCCGCAGGTACCCAAAGCTCGTTGTGCATGTGACCGCCTACATTCTGTACATCGTACCTGGCAAGGAAATCTGATTTCACTTCAAACTTTGTAACGAAGCCAGAGCCGGATGCAGGAACATTCCAGTCTCTCGCTATCTGCACAGCGTAGTCCTCGTTCATCACCGGATAAAATATCGGCTGCTCAGGCAGGCGTGGCGGAAATTTCTTCCACTCAGATTGCTCTATGAGTACCAGCTCCTGTGGGCCAACTGGTCGGTATAAAGTTGTGGTATCTTTCATTAGTTCAGGATTTTATAACACTAAAAAGCAAATGTAAATATTTAGCCAAACAAATGAGCAGGCTCATTACACCACATGCCTTTCGGCGTGGTAGCTGCTGCGCACCATTGGACCGCTTTCTACATACATAAAGCCTTTTGCCAGCGCTATTTCTTTGTAGCGGTGGAAATCATCAGGAGATACATATTTAGCTACAGGAAGGTGTTGTTTGGTAGGTTGCAGGTATTGGCCCAGTGTAAGTATATCTACTTTTGCAGCGCGCAGTTCATCCATGGCTTCTATCAGTTCTTCCTCTGTTTCGCCAAGGCCAAGCATGATGCCCGATTTGGTGCGGTTGATACCACCTTCCTTTAACCTGAGCAATACTTCCAGGCTGCGCTCATAGCGTGCCTGAATGCGCACTTCGCGGGTAAGGCGCTTTACTGTTTCTATGTTGTGCGATACCACTTCTGGCTTAACATCTATTACCAGTTGCAGGTTTTCCCATTTACCGGCAAAGTCAGGAATCAGTGTTTCCATTGTAACACCTGGATTGAGCCTGCGGATAGAGCGGATAGTAGCTGCCCATATTTTGGAGCCACCGTCTACAAGGTCGTCCCGGTCGACAGATGTAATTACCACGTGCTTCAATCCCATCTTTTTTACGCTTTCGGCTACACGAAGCGGTTCTGATATATCAACGCTTTCGGGATTGCCTGTGGCTACATTGCAGAACATGCAGGAACGCGTGCATACATTGCCCAATATCATAAGGGTAGCCGTGCCTGCGCCCCAACACTCTGTCTGGTTTGGGCATTTGCCGCTTTCGCAGATGGTGTGCAGCTTGTTTTCGTGGATATTCTGCTTTACATCAGAATACTCCACACCCGATGGTATTTTAATCTTCAGCCACTCCGGTTTGCGCAGCAGTGGTAAAGGGGCATTATTGCTTTCGTTCAGTTCCATATCGCTATTCCGCTATCAAACCTACTGCAAATTTCTTTAACCAATATCATATAGCCACGCAACGCTTTGATGTTTTAACTCGTTTAATATATTTTATACCTTAGTTTATACCATTTGCCCTTGCCCGAACGTTTTGTTTACGATACATTTACCCCGATGCGAATCAAACAGATAGCTGCTTTTTGGTTAGTGATACTGCACGTAGCGGCAGTGGCGCAGCAGTCTGTAAAGGTGAGCCTGAACCTGAACGAGGTGAGCAACCACTCGATAAAGGTATCGCAACAATTTACCGGAACAGGATACCAAACGGCAAAATTCATATTCCCCAATTTTGTGCCCGGCTCGTTCAAAGAAGTGCCGACAGGTAAGCTGGTATCGGATTTTGAACCTTTTTCGGCAGATGGTTCTTTGCTATCGTATACGCAGGTAGCTACTAATGAGTTTGTAATAAATGATGCGAAAACGCTGGCAAGGGTAGAATACAGGATACACGACTCCTGGCACTCGGATAAATACCGCAATGCAATAATGCCGCAACTGGGAACATCTTTTGATGCAGGGCGGCATTTTTTATTGAATTTCGGTAGTGTGGTAGGGTATGTAGAGGGTACAGAAAAGCAGGCGTACGAAGTAAGCATACAAAAGCCACAAGCATTGAATGCGCATACGGCACTGAGCAGCAGGGTAGTAAATGAAACCTCGGACGTATTTACAGCTAAAAACTACCTGGACCTGATAGACAATCCGCTGATGTACAGCCCGAACAATGAACTGAGCTTCCGCGAGGGAAATACACTGTTCCGCATAGCACTGAACAGCTCGGAAGCTAACATAAATGAACAGCAGCTACTAAAGGTATTGAAGCCCGTGTGTGCCGGTGTAAGCAAGTTTTGCAATAACCTGCCTGTAAAGGAGTATTGGTTCCTGATAAACCTGGTAGACTCTTCGCTGTCCAACTCGAGCTATGGTGAAGAAGACTATGGTGCGATACAGCATTCGCGCTCGAGCGTATTTTTCTTCCCTGCATTTATAGACAGGTATAAACTGGAAAGGGATATACAGGCTACGGCTTCGCATGAGCTGTTCCACTTGTTTGAACCACTGAATGTAAAGACAGACCTGACCAGCAAGCTGAATATGCGTGCCAAAATGCAAACCTCGCACCTATGGCTGTATGAAGGGGTGACAGAATACTTTTCGCTGCTGATGCAGCTGAGGGAAGACCTGATAACGCAAACGGAGTTTTTGACAGAGATAAGGAACAAGATGAGCCTGATGCAGTTTTACGAGCCATACTCGCTAACCCAGCAAAGCGAGCAGAGTGTGCTTACAGGTAATGAGAACAGCTACAGGAATTTTTACTACAAGGGAACGGTAGCCGCGATGATGCTGGACCTGGAACTGCTGAACCTGAGCCAGGGGCAACTGAACCTACAGGAGCTGCTACTGCGGTTCCGCAAGAGCATGAACGAGAACTATGTGGTAAAGGACGAAGAACTGATGAATGAACTGGCCAAAATATCGTCGTATAAGCAGATAGATACTTTTTTTGCCGACTATATGGTGGGAACCAAACAGTTTAACTACAATGAATACCTGGCGCTTGTAGGCTTTATATATGAGCCGCAACGGGATGATACTGCCAAGATGTATGTAAACGCCTCTTACCGGTACGACAAAGGCAGCAAGAACATATACCTGACCAATATAAACCTGGACCAGATAGGCTTTAAGGAAGGGGATGTACTGCTAAAAATAAACCGAAAAAGCGTATACAAGGATAACGTGGATGAACTGATGGATAAGATAACTGCCATAGACTACAATAAGAACGTGACCTTTACCGTAAAGCGCAACGGAGAAGAAATAAAACTAAGCGGTGTACCGGTGATAATAAATAAAAGCCAGAAGAACGTAATAAAGGTAGAACGCAGGCCCACTCCCGATAAACAGCTATACAGAAAAGTGTATAAAGGTGGGCAATTGAACTCCGGCAGACCATACAGATTATTAAATTAGGAAAAGAAAGCATAGAATTGTGGCGATAAATCAATCGACTACCTTTTAAAACGAATTTCAGAAATGATAAACAAAGTTACAGGCATACTATCTGTTTGCCTTAGTGTTATTGCCATATCGGGCATTACAAGCTGTAAAAAACAAGAAACAATAAAAGTGAGCTATATGGCAGTAAATGCCAGTGCAGGAGCGCCAAAGCTGGATTTTTATGCAATGGGTGAACTGAAAGAAGGTGGATTGAGAAGCGATAGCAACAATACATCTAAATACTATGAGGTAGCTGTGGAAGGCGGCAAGTCGTTTATTGCCTCGCTGAAAGACTCTACAGGTAAAGAACTGGTATCGGTAAATAACCCTGTAGGCCAAGATGGCAAATCGTATTCGCTATGGGCTATAGATACAGGCTCTAAAGTACAGAAGTTGTTATTGACCGATGATTTGACAGCACCGGAGTCAGGCAAGGCTAAATTGCGTTTTGTACACACAGGTGCTGATGCACCGCAAGTTGATGTATTTATAAATGGCGTAGAGGTTTTTGAAAACAGGTTCTTTATAGGATATGAGATACAGAGCGGCGCAAGGGATTTTAAAACAATAACTGCAAATGCAAACTCTGCTATAAGCCTGAAATTACCTTCAGGAACAACGGTACCCGTAGGTACATTTGACCTGAGCGCTGATAAAATATATACTGCTTATATCAAAGGATTGATAGCTGACTCTACCTTTGAGTTCAAGGTTTTTGAGAATAAGAAATAGTACCACAAAATTGGTATAGAAAGGGCGGTTCAACTAAGTTGTACCGCCCTTTTGCGTTATACTACCGCCATGGTAGCGGAGCCCTTAGCTACTATTATTTTTTGACCTGCTTCATCCATGTACCATATTTCGCCTTCGCAAAAGTGAAAGCGCTTGCCAGGCTTTATTACCCAACCGGCAGCGTAGAATTTTGTTCCCATTCCTCTATTCAGATATGATATTTTTGCCTCAACTGTGAAAACAAACTGGCCATTTTCTACAAGTGTATAGGATGCGAAGCCCTGCACCATATCTAATATGGCTGAAGTAACACCACCGTGCAGGTATCCATTCTGCTGTTTGTGCTTCTCTTCAAAATCCAAAGTACCCGAAATGCGACCTTCTTCTATCTCCGTAAATTTCAATCCAATAAAGGGTGCGAACTTATTTGCCTCCATCTTGGATGCAACGTATTCGCGGAAATTCTCGTTTCTACTTTTAAACTCTGTATTCATGTTTTGGTCTATAATTTATTGTTGGCACGGTTCTTTTATAAAGCAAATAAAGCGATAAGAACCAAACAAATTGAAAACGCTAATAAATATTAAATACAATGAAAACGATAGCTTTACATAACAAAACCGAAGAAAGAGTTAATATATTGGCGGCCCCAAAACAAAATCGTAGATTTTGCGTAAACATGGGTACGATGAAAACATATATACTTACTTTCGGCTTAATGACTGTAGCGCTTGGAACCAGCGCTATGGACAATGGAGCAGGCCAAGAGGCTGCTCAACAGATTGAATCTCACCAAAGTGCATCACGAGGTGCTGGTTCTTTCCTACTGGTTAAAAACTTAGTAACCAATACATATTACAAAACAGGCACTCCGCAAAACGTGGATATTTCTATAGATGCTGCAGGTAGCGACCCTATATCCGGAGCATACTGCAAAATCTATATAATAGATGCCAATAACGTAAAATCGCTTGTAGACACAGCCTATATAGGAACTGTAACACCGGGCAGCGTTAAAAATATAAATACATCTTTCCTTGTGAACTATGCAGGTCCATCGGTAACACTACAAGTAGAAGTATACTCTACAAAAGGCATGGATTTTCAGGTAAGTACAGAACTGACCAATGAAAGCCCTACTGAAGTACCTGTAGAACAGACTCCACTTGCAATAGGTGATGTAGCTTCAGTGTCCAGCTTGGCTTACCCTAATCCGGTAAAAGATGTTTTGAACGTAACACTTAGCAACGCAGATATGCAAGATGCAGCTGTAAGCGTATATACTACAGACGGAAGATTGCTGAACACAAACGCAATAAACTCTACTGATGGTAAAGTACAGGTGAATATGGCAGATTATAACAATGGTATGTACATAGTATCAATAGCAGGTAAAGATTGGAAATCTACAAACAGGATAACAGTAGCCCGCTAGTCTGATTTGAAAATAATAGCCGAACAAACTAAAGAAGCCATTTCCCAAAAGGAAATGGCTTCTTTAGTTTATGGCCTATTACGGGATAAGTGACCTATTACGGGATACCCCACAACATGACTAATCAATATACGTCTTTCACATACCGGCCTTCATCCTTCATCTTGTTCAGGTAGTCGGTGGCAGCAGCCTGTTCCATCTTACCTTCTGTACTGATAATAGACAAGAGCGTATTTTCCACATCGTGGCTCATGGGCTCTTTGCTACCACATACATAGAAGTATGCACCACCCTGCAGCCATTGAAATACTTCGCCCGACTGCCTTTGCAGCTTGGTTTGCACGTATACCTTCTCTTTCTGGTCTCGGCTAAAGGCCACATCCAGCCTGGCCAATGCGCCACCTGCCAGGTAATCCTGCCATTCGCTCTGGTACAGGAAATCGGAAATGAAGTGCTGGTCGCCAAAGAAGAGCCAGCTTTTACCATCGGCACCACGGTAATCGCGCTCTGCCACAAAGGAGCGGAATGGCGCCACTCCAGTACCAGGCCCAACCATGATTATATTCTTATCATCGGATGGAAGTTTAAAGTCCTCGTTGCGCTGAATGAAGAAGCTTACCGACTGCCCTTCTTTGAAGTTTGACAGATAGTTGGAAGCTAGACCACCCTTAGGTTTCTCGTTTAGCTTATACACTACGCGCGATACCAATATATGTACCGATCCTGCATGTGCATTTGGCGAAGAGGCAATGGAATAGTAGCGTGGGGATATAGCCTCGAGGATAGAAATAAAATCCTGCAACACTACATCCTTTGGCAGTGAGGCAAGTTCCAGAAGTTCATCTAAATCGTAAATAGTATCTTCCAATTTAGCATTAGTAAGTGCCGCATATTTATCGGCTACACGCTTTGGCAGGCGGAGAATGTTCAACCTTTGGCCCAAGGCTATTTCCAGTGTAAAGTCTTCATCCTTCACTTTTACCTTCTCCCCTCCTGTTGCATGCAGCAAATTTATGATGCGGCTTACTTTATCGGCAGGATTGTGCGGTATTACGCCAAGCGAATCGCCGGGCTCGTAGGCCACCGCCTCAGCTGTTTCTATTTCAATGTGATATGTTTCTTTGGCCGAGCCACGGTCGTTCAGGTTTACATTAGCACCCACCTTACCATGGTATATATGCCTGCCCGCGCGCAATGGCGCCACAGTGTTCAGCACCGGTGGTGCCGCGGCTGTGTGGTTGTCTGACAATAGTGCCAGCACATTTATTATCCAAGCCTCTGCATTGGCGGTGTAGTCTACGTCGCAGTCCACACGATCGAGCAGGCGCTTGCCGCCCAGTGCTTCAAATCGATTGTCAACATCAACCCCGGCCTGGCAGAATAGTGGATAGGCAGTATCGCCCAGGGCAATGATGCCGTACTTAAGGTTATCCAGCTTTGGAGCTTCTGCAGATTGAACAAAGTCGTAAAACTTCTTTGCTGCATCGGGTGCTTCGCCATCGCCGTGGGTGCTGAGTGCTAAAAAGAAATACTCTTCCTTAGCCAGTTCTGATGCGGCTTTATATTGGTCGAGCGAAATAAGCTTTACCTGGGCACCGGCCTTTTTGGCTGCATTGGAAAGCTGCGTCATTATCTTCTTAGAGTTGCCCGTTTCGGTACCGTAAGCCAGCGTAATCTTGTGCGATATTTTTCCGGCAGAGGTAGTTGCTGCCGCAGGCACTTTGCCACCGGCGACGCCTGCCAGGTAACCACTGATCCAAATAAGCTGCTCGGCAGTATATGCTGCGGCAAAATCCTTAACCTGTTTTAGCTGTTGTTCGTTTAGCATGGTCTGTTAATCATTATTTCCGGGCAATGCCCATTCAAAATTTCCTTGTTGTTTGTACCAGTTGAATTGCTCGTGCAGCAACACCACACGACCTATAATAAGCAATGAGGGTGAGCTGAACTTAGTAGCCCCGTATTTCTGTTCGAAATCAGAAAAAGTGCTGATATGCACCCGCTGGTTTGGGGTTGCACCCTGCTCTATTACCGCTATGGGCGTAGTTATTGATTTGCCGTGAGCCAGTAGCGTCTGCACCACCTCTACAGCATTATTTCCGCTCATGTACCACACCAGCGTATCGTCGTTGTCGGCCAGTTCGTCCCAATCCTTTTCCCTAAGCACATCGGTGCGGTGCAGGGTAAGGAAGCGTACGGCATCGGCATAGCCGCGCGCAGTAAGTGGTATGCCCGCATAGGCTCCACAAGCACTGGCCGAGGTTACGCCGGGCACAATCTCGTAGGCTATGCCCGCTTTGCTCACAGCTTCCAGCTCATGAAAAATATTCGAGAAGAAGCTGATATCGCCACCTTTCAGCCGAACGATGTTCAAGCCACGTGATGCAGATTCTACAATAAGCTGAGATGTTTCGGATTGTGGAATGGAGCGGCCTTTGCACTCTTTGCCCACATATATAAGCTCCGCACCTGGTTTGGCATGGGTGAGCAGCTCTGCTGCCACCAGCCTGTCGTGCAGTATAATGTCGGCCTGCTGCAGTATGCGCAGCCCCTTTACAGTTATCAGCCCGGCATCGCCGGGGCCTGCCCCTATAAAAAACACTTTTCCTATAAAATTGGTAGACTTATCCAAAACGGGGGCGAATATAGCTTATTATCAGTATAATTTTGCCCCTTATTGCGGGTGGTAGACTACTTCTGCGCGTTTCATCACCTCCTCTTTCTTTAGTGTCATGGTTTTCAGCTTCAGGTCGTGAAACATATCCATCGGATCGGTGTAGTGAGCACTTTTAGGATTGAGCGAGTTGCCACGCGGCACCAGAGACTCCATGCTTACCACTCCGTTTTTGTCGAAGCGCACAAACATAGTATAGGTATCGCCGTGCTCTGTCACGAAATATTTTTTGCCATTTACATCTTCCATTTGTGGGTAGCTTGGGGATAGTACATCGGCAAAGCCGCGCTGCTCCACTATTTTGCCACCGCGCACGTTTTTGTGCACATCGCCCCAACGCACATCTATAGAGCCAAACCACTCTATCATTTGTTTTTGCGCCATGCGCAATGCCTCTGAGCAGTCTGCCTCATTGGTAGTGATACCACTTACAAAGCACTCATCAGCGCAGTTATAACGCTTGAACAGATTCTGCAAGGTGGCACCAATCAGGCCTATTTCACGGCACTCTACTTCTGTGTTGCGGTCCCATTTGTTTATCAGGGCTATAGCATCTTTCAGGTCGGGGTATTTGGCCGGGTCCAGGGTAAACAGCGGCTGTAGTGAGCGCATGAAAGCGCTGTTGGCTGTCATGGACACATCAAACTTGATGCGCTTGGCGGATTCCAGGCTAAAAGTGCTGTTGGATGCGAAGAACTCCTTCAGCCTTTCGCTACGGTTATTGTTTCCCGGGCGCTGATCGGTGTATTTGCGCGGTATGCGGTTTGGGTTGTCATTTTGCCCTGCGCAAGTAGCATCGAAGGGTGTATTATTGGCATTGAAGATGTAGCCACAATCGGGATTGATAACATGCGGCAGGCTGTCTTGCGGATAGAACTCCGTCCAGATAGCATCGCTGCTGCTGCTACCTACTATGCCAGAGTAGTCGAAAGCAGCGTTGCGCTTAGGTATTTCGCCATTGCAGAGATACATCAGGTTATTCTCCTTATCGGCATATATCACATTGAAAAGAGAAAGGGAATTATTGGCAAGCGCTTTGCGGAATGCGGTATAGCTGTTGGCTTTATTCATTTCATATAGCTGCTGCGGGGTTTTGGTAGTCATATTTGCTCCCATGCGAAGGGCATAGAAGCTATGGCTTTTATCGCTCTTCAGGGTAGCACCAAACTTGCTCCAGTAGGTCATTTTGCGAACAGGGATAACGATACCACCAATTTTTACTTTTAGCCAAACCGGGCGTTTTTCCAATTTTACATATTTGCCATCCAGCTCATATTGCAGCTTCTTTGGGTGCATTTTCAGTTTAAACACATCGAGCTTATCCATATAGTTCCAGGTCATGCTCCATGCCAGGTTTTCGTTAACACCCATGGCCAGCGATGCGCAACCCTGAAACATAGGGCCGCTAATATTCAACCCTTCTTCGCTGTTAAGGTGGGCCTCGTAGAATGTAAGGCCGCCTTCCATGCTCACATGCGGATTGATGCACAACAGCGTAGTACCATCGGCCATGCGCTTATTGCTGATAGCAAAAGCATTGGAGCCTACAGTACCTGCGGGATTCTTACCATCAAAAACGATATTCTGCTTATCGTAATCACCACCTACTATAGCGCCAACCGGTCCGCTGGCCCCGCTCATGAATCCCATAATAACGGTGTAAGCTGCTACTACATCTTTTTCGGTAACCGGAAAAGCAGCCTTTACCTTAACCTCATCGGGATGGGCTTTGGCGTAGGCATTCAGCCCCTGCGTATAACCGGATATATACTTTTTGAATTCCGGTGAACTCTCTTTTTCGTATTGCTCGTCAACAATTTTACGGGCTCCTATAGCATGTACGAAGTAGTCGATACGTGCACCGTCCTTCCCACTTTTGCGGGCCATGAAACCTTTAGCTGTATATATCAGGTTTTGCGATTCGTGGAATGCATCCTCGCAGTTGGCCCATGCCAGGCCATAAGCCACTTCGGCATCGGTTTTGGCAAATATGTGCGGCACACCAAAGCTATCGCGGGCAATGGTGACATTGGCCGGGTCTATGGTTTGAGCCGCTAAAGGGGCAGATAAAACAGAAGCCGAAAGCACCGCTATGAGCAGGCTGAATTTTGGTAGAAATTGCATTAGAAACGGGGGATATTAAAAAAGACTGCGTAAAGTTATGCATTCTACTGCAGTATATACGTTGTTTTTTGACCAAGCAAAAAAGATAATTTGCAACAGAAATTACTGTAGACACTCTAACAATACTAACCAAATGAAGAAAAACGGGGAATATAGTCTACAAAAATCATGCTACCCACGCCTTGCCAGCTCTAAAATAGTATCCGTAACCGACTTAAACTCCTCGAGTGTGCAAGCCTTATTTACGTACTTTTCGGCACCTGCAATACGGCACAAGTCAATGTCGCGCTGAGACGATGAAGTAGTATGTACCATAACAGGAATAATGCTGAACCTTGAGTGGGCCTTAAGCGCATTAAGCACCTCCAAACCGTGCATTTTAGGCAGATTCAGGTCCAGCACAATTATGTCAGGTAAAGTATCGGAAGACTCGAGCCAAGGTATCACCTTATCGCCCGAAACAATAGTGTTCATGTAGAAAGACACACCGTTTTCATCCAATGCATTCTTCAACAAATCCACATCATCCTCATCATCTTCCACCAGTAAGATTTGAAAAAAAACATTCATTTATACAAAGATAGTCAGGTACAACTTTTTACCCTATACGTAATGCCAATAAAAATTGAGACCAATACAAAAACGAATAATTCCAACTTTATAGTTGGAATTGGAGCTTCTGCAGGAGGATTGGAGGCTTTGAGCGAACTATTTGAAAATATGCCGGAGAACACCAACTTCTCCTTTGTAATAGTACAGCATTTGTCGCCGGACCACAAAAGCCTGATGGTAGACCTGCTGGCCAAACATACCAGCATGAGTGTAACAGAAGCATACGACGGCGCTATATTGAAGCCCAATCACGTATATGTGATACCCAGCAGAAATTTCATGACAGTGCAATGGGGCAGGCTGCACCTGAAAGAGAAGGTAAAATCCAAAATGCCCAATAATGCGATAGATATATTTCTGGAATCGCTGGCAAAGGAAAGCGGAGACAAAGCAGTAGGCATAATACTATCCGGGACCGGCAGTGATGGCAGCAAGGGGATAGAAGCCATAAAAAAAGCAGGAGGTATTGTTGTGGTGCAAGACCCGCAAACGGCAGCTTTTGATGGTATGCCCAATGCCGCATTGTCAACAGGCACTGCCGACCTAATATTACCAGCGGAAGCGATAGCCGAGGAACTGGTAACCTACCTGATGGAATCGCCGCAGATAGGCAAGCTGCATGCACAGAATAATGAAATAGAAGCACAACTGCGTGAGCTGCTACAAAAGGTAAGAGCTACGACAGGCTTGGACTTTAACCCGTATAAAAGGCCAACACTATACAGAAGGCTGGCCAAAAGGCTAAGTGAGCTGGGCTTAGAGAAAATTGATGACTACCTGAAGTATCTGGATACCCATGACGAAGAGGTAAACATAATCAGTAAAGAGTTCCTGATAAACGTGAGCAGTTTTTTCCGGAACCCGGAGGCTTTTGAGTTGATAAACAACTCGGTGATACCGGCAATCATGAATGATAAAAATCCGGATGAGGGGGTAAAAATATGGTCGGTAGCGTGCAGTACAGGCGAGGAAGTGTATTCGCTTGCGATACTGTTCAGAGAGTATATCAGCAAGCATAAGCTGGTAGATTTCAACCTGAAAATATTTGCCACAGACATAGATAAGGAAGCATTGGAAATAGCCTCACGAGGTGTTTACTCCAAAAACATACTTACGGATGTACCGGAAGAATACCTGGATAAATACTTTGTGCAGGAAGGAGCCACATACCGGATAAGCCCTGAGATAAGGAAGATGGTGGTATTTTCCTACCACGACATTTTAAAGAACCCACCATTCAGCAAGATGGACCTGGTAAGCTGCCGGAACATGCTGATATATATACATAGTGAAAGGCAGAAAGAGATATTGAAGAAGCTGCATTTTGCACTGAACCTGAACGGTTTCCTGTTTTTGGGGCCAAGCGAGAACCTGGGCCCGCTGCGCAGCTCTGTGGAAGAGGTGGATAAGAAATGGAAGGTATACAGGATAGCATCGAAGCAGAAAACAACAGATAACAACGGCATATTTACAGCACTGGAAACCCAGTTTAACCCGACCTTTCAACAAACTAAAACCAAGAATGCGCTACAGCATATCCATGAACTATTCGCAGAAGCCATACTGGAAGAGCGTAACCACGCAGGGATATACATCACCAAGGAATTTGAGGTGAAGCAGGCCATAGGGAACTATAAAAACTTCCTTGATTTTCCTGAATCCGGATTCAACTTTAACCTGATAAAACTGGTAAAGCAGGACCTGTCGATAGTATTGGGAGTAGCTATACGGAAGGCTATAAAGGATAATAATAAGATAGTGATGAAGGGCGTGAAGGTACGCGATGGCAGCAATGAAAAAATACTGACCATAATAGTGAAACCCTACATGACACAGAAGGATTATATACAGCCCTTTCTATTTGTAGTGCTGAGCGAGGAGGAGCATACTGAGAAAAGGACCATAAGCATACCAGCGGAAGGATATGTACGTGATGAACGCATAGATGACCTGGAAAAGGAGCTGGAAGAAACACGCGGTAACCTGCAGGCAGTGATAGAGGAGATGGAAACCAGCAATGAGGAACTGGTGACCGCCAACGAGGAAATGATATCGACCAATGAGGAGCTGCAAAGCACCAATGAAGAACTGCAATCGCTGAATGAAGAGCTGCATACTGTAAGCGCTGAGCACCAGCAGAAGATAAAGGAACTGACAGAACTGAACGATGACCTGAATAACTATTTCCGCAACAGTGAGATAGGACAGATATTGATAGACAGGAACCTGATCATACGCAAATTCACCCCGGCGGTAAGTAGTATGATAAACCTGATAGATGCTGACCTGAACAGGTCGATACTGGATATAACTACCAAGATAAAGGATATAGACTTTGTGCAACACGTGCGGCATGTAATGGACACAGAGGACAATATGGAAATGGAAGTGGCACTGCAAAACGCCAACGTGTTCCTGATGCGTATAAGCCCCTACATAAAGCAGGACAGCAGCGTAGATGGCGTGGTAGTGACCTTTATAGACATAACTGAGATAAAGAAGCTGAACCATATAGTGCAGGCTGTATTTGACTCTTCGGTAAGCGCCATAAATGTAAAACGCGCGATAAGGAACCCCAAGGGTGAGATAATCGACTTTGAATATATAGCCGCTAATGCAGAGCAGGAAAGGATACTGAATATAGCACCGGGAGGCCTGACCGGCAAGCGTATGTCTGCCCTGCCTGTAAACACAAGGCACAAAGAGCGGTACATAGAAGTGGTGGAAACTGGCCAGTCGCAACAATATGACTGGCTGGATGAAAACACAGATGTGTGGTATGAGGTGGTACTGGCAAAGATGATGGATGGCCTGGTAACTACCACTACCGATATTACAGAAAAGAAAAACAGTGTGAACCTGATAGAGAAAAGCTATGCTGACCTGAAGCTGACATCGAGCAAACTGGAAGATAGCAATACGATGCTGGAGCGGTCTAACATGGACCTGTTGCAGTTTGCCTCTGTGGCCTCGCATGACCTAAAGGAGCCATTGAGGAAGATAGAGACCTTTGGGAACCTGCTGAATGCAAAGATGCAGGAGCGGTTTACCCATGAGGAAATGAACTATCTGCATAAGATAATAAAGAGCGCCAACAGGATGCAGATACTGATAGGCGATGTACTGACCCTGTCTAAGCTATCGAACGATCAACTACCACTGCAACAGGTAGACCTGAACACCATAATGAACCGCATACAGGATGACCTGGAAATAAGCATTAT
>DLGO01000006.1:23261-31363 GCA_002482725.1 Bacteroidetes bacterium UBA7692
TCCTGTGATATATGCAGTACCCGGACAGATGCACCAGCTATTCCAAAACCTGATAGTGAATGCGCTGAAGTTCAATGATGGCTCGCGGCAACCTGCTATCAGCATACTGGATAAGGTGCTGAGCAAAGATGAGCTTAAGGCTGCAGATATGAAGCAAGGCAGCTACTATGCTATAAGCGTAAAGGACAATGGGATTGGGTTTGATGCACAATTCAAAGAGAAGATATTCGGCATTTTCCAGCGGTTGAATGGTGCGCAATATGAAGGTACGGGAATAGGCCTGGCTATCTGCAAAAAGATAGTGGACAACCATAAAGGAGTGCTGCTGGCAAACTCAAAAGAGGGTGAGGGAGCAGAATTTGTGATAGTGCTGCCAAGGTAGGTTAGTCTCTCCCTTCCAGCTTTTCTTCGTGGCGTTCCTGTGCCTCGTCGATGGAATGCGAGGCATGGATATCGCTTTCTTTTTTTGCAAGGGTGGCAAGTTCAACGTAGAATCGCTTTAATACGGCCAGTTCTTCGGGGGTAAGGTCTTCTATATCTATTAGCCTGTTGCTGGCGTTCTTTTCAGAGGCAATGAGCTCGTTCAGCTTTAGCTGGAGTGCAAGCGTATCCTTGTTCTGCGACTGCTGGATAACAAATACCATGAGAAATGTGATGATGGTAGTGCTGGTATTGATGACCAGCTGCCACGTGTCTGAGAACTTGAAGAGCGGCCCGGTGACAGCCCAAATAATGATAACAGAAAAAGCTATAGCAAATGCCGCAGGAGTACCGGTGGCTTTGGTTACAGCATTGGAGAATTTGTTGAAGGCCTGGGATATCTTGGATATTTTTGGAGTTTCCATGCTATGAATTGATTCTTTATTATAAGTAATTGCGTATTAGATGCGCACTATTTGCTGTAAGTAAGCAAATAGCGGACCAATGTTCCTACTCTATTTCAGCGCTATATAAATATCGACCTCTGCATTTTCGGGGTCTGCCGTTTTGGGGCCATATACCTCAAAGTCGGTAGTATAGGCCCGGTCCAAAGGCGTGTTCCAGATATCAATCCATTTGCGGTATACCATATCGGACATCAGCTTGCCTTTGGTTGAGAATACGGTATAGTTGCCGGCCTGAATAATACGCCCGAGCATACCCTGCGGTATAGTGTCCAAATCGGGTACACGGCAGCCTATAATGGTATTGTATGGCTTGGCATAATCGCTTTCGTAATCGGTATACAGGCAATAGACTGCATCATCTATACGGTTGCTGATATGGGCTGCAATCTTTTCTGTAAAGAATGTTTCCCATAGCTTAGGGATATCGGTAGCTGCCTGGTTGTTTTCGTTGGTGGTGCGGATGGCGATGCCAACTATACAGAAAGATTCAATGGTTGTTGTGTTCATAAACTGACGATTTGAATTTTACCTGAGCCAAAGCCAAAAATATAGTGCCAGGCCAAGGAATAACAAGAGCGCATAAAAGCCAAGCAGCAGATAGTTAACCAGCGCAACATCATTGACCAAATAGGGGATACTATCAGGGTGTGTTTTGAAACCCATCTCCTGCCCTGCTGAGCTGCGGCCAACTGCAAGGCTGCGCCTGCGCACAGTAATGCCATTTTGAAACTGCAAGGTATAAAACTCGGCAGGCTTATTGTTCCGGGTTTCCTGCTCTACCGATACTATCGTAGCAGTAATCCTTTGCCCCATGTACCATGTACTGATTTTGGCCAATGCCTCGGTACATACATACCAGATAGTAAAGGAACAGAATGCGGCAGCGGCAATGAGCCCTATCAGATAACCCGTGGAGTGCGGTTGTGCAACCAGCCTATAGAGGGCAGAACCCCAAATAATAACTATGAAGAAAAGTGCGCTGAGCTCTGTAGGAAAAAAGCGGTAAGAAGATAAGGGAAAGCTAACAAGGGGCAAATGCCTGCCTAGCCTATACATAGGTAAAACGTAGGATTTCTCTACGGTACTGCCATCTTCGAATCCGTAGACATACATAGTATCGTTGCCCTGAATTGTTGGCGTGATGCTTTCTAGTATCATGAAAGATATTGGCTAAAGTTAATGAAAGGGTAAATGCCCATTGCTATTGGGCATTTATTTCGAACTCGACCTTGTCATTCTCCAAGTCTGTTTTTCGTGTAAATGAAGTCCTGCTCAGCAGTTTCAAAGCCCTATCGTTTTGTGGAGTGGTGATAGCAATAATGCGGGTAAGGCCCATTGTCTTCAAACCAAAGTCTACTGACAGCTTCATGGCATGTGTCATATAGCCATGGCCGCGGTGGGCGGGAAGCAGCACACAGCCAACTTCGCCGATGCCATTGGCAAGTCCACAATAAAAGCCGCAGGTACCAACAACGGTATTCGTTGCTTTGTCTACAATAGCCCAATGTATGCTTTCGCCATTGGTATAATCATCTATAATCTGCTCGTGCATGCTAGTGGCCTGTGCTACATCTATAGCCTGCACCCCATCATAAAAGGATATATCAACCAGCGCAGGAATGTCGGAATACATAATCTGGCGGAGCAGTACCCTATCATCACCGATGTTAGGATAAGTATTGTATGGAGGCAGATTCATAACAAACAGCTTTTGTGCGTCGGTATAAAGTTAAGGCAATTTGAGTTGTGAAAAAGGATTGATGTTTTATACATTGTGTTCTAAAATAAATCGTGTTGTTAAGCTAAAAAGAGCGATGTTCTATTTATTAACTCCCTTTCTGTATTACTGGCTTTAAACATAATTAGCCATAATTCAACACAAATCTCAACGTTCCTTTGCATGGACTATGCCCCTTCAACTGCCTCCATTTTTAAATGGAGTTTAGATGTATTCATTCCATCAAATTTGATCATGCTGTATTCTGTAGAGATGCGATTAATCGCATCTCTACGCCAGTATGGCTAGATCATTCTTTCAGGCAATAGCCATTAAACCAGACTACCGCATCGCCTGAAACTCCTTAGTTATCTCACTTATCCGCTCCCTGCTCAATCCCCTTAAGTCCTCATCTGTAAGCGTCACATACTTCCTATTACTCGGCAAACCGGTATCCTTACTTTTCCCTACCGACTGGTGATACTTCATTATCGCCACTACAGCCGCCCTCCTTGCAGCAAAGGTCGGTGTCTCCATCACTTCTACCACCTCACCTTTACATACTATATGCCGTTCCCGCTTATACTGCCCGTGGGCAAACCTCGTCAGCATCAGCAGGCATTCATCCATGGTCATTATCTCCGTACACAGCAATTCCTCAGCTGCGGCTTTCACCTCTGCTTCTGCCTTTTTTTGATTAACCGCCTCAACCCTTTTTTGATAATCCCTTTCAACAGATTTTTGATTATCCCTCACCGCCTCTTTTTTGATCATACTTAGTACCGCTTTTTGATCATTTTCCACCACCACTTTTTCTATCGGTCTTTCCGTAGAAAACTGATTAACTATTTCGCCAATTTTCTGATGATGCACTGTGCCTCCGTTTTGATTATCCAGCGGCACACCATGCGGACAAAATTTCGGCGCCTCATTTTGATTAGAAGAACTGCTGTCATCATGGCTGAAATTGACCAGCACCCAGGCAGCAGGCGCGCCATTGCTGCGCAGTTCCGCGCGGGCTATAGCCACACGCCTGTGAAAGGTAACCTCTCCCAGTTCCCATCTCTTTTTAAATTTCTGTAAAAGCTTTCGGCTATCATCGCCCCGGCAGATCCTCTTTTTCAAATACTCTACCTGGTCCCTGTGGATTCCTTTCATAGTGTGCGGGTTTAGTGCGGTCAGTATGACGAATGAGTGGGAGGTTTATTGTATTCTAAGAACTTGTTACTAATGCTATCTCCATAGTTTTGTTTATCATATAAAGTTAAGAAACCTAAGTTTTATATACATTTGAAATTTTGAGTAAATTAATTAGCATTTTTAACTGTTATGAAATTAGCCGAACTAGCCGAAATAAGAATTGGTCAATCAATAAATTCTAATTCTCTATTGGCGCATAAGCCCCAAGAAGGCAATTATTTTCAATATTTAGAAAGTGCCAATTTTAAAGGAGTACCGTCTAGGTTTGTTAGTGAAAAACACTTAAGAGCAAAAAAGGTAACTGCAAAACGGATATCATTAAAATATGGTGATTATTTTTTGGTTAAAGTTGATGAGTATAAAATGTTCAGGTACGAACAAGTTGACACTACTATACCTAGTGATGAAATAATAGTAATCTCTTCAAATGTTGGAATCATTAATCAATTTTTTGGTTATGAAAAGAATAGAAAGTACTTTCTATCTGAATTACGTCGAAAAATAAGTGATAGTGTAAGTATTATAGATATTCTTTCTTCCATTGAAATCATGACCAATGACATTAAAGAATTAGAAGAGTCAGACATTGCAGATCAAATAGGTATTAGCAAGCCGGTCAAAAAAGAGGATCTCCCTTTTAGATTAACTCAAAAACGAATGACATTAGACAAGCTAATGAAAAGAATTCAATATGGAGAGTTAGTACTTGATACTGAATTTCAAAGAAGACCTGGATTATGGGATTTAAATACAAAAAGTAAATTTATAGAAGCTTTGATTGTTAGATTACCCGTACCTGCCTTTTATTTTGATGGTTCAAATGATAATGAATGGCTTGTAATTGATGGTTTGCAGCGACTTAGTACAATTAATGCGTTTATTAATAATGAATTTGCACTAACCAATTTAGATTTCTTAGGAGAACTACAGGATAAAAAATTTGAAAACCTAGATCGACCGTTTCAACGGAATATTGAAGAATATGAAGTATTTTCTTATATCATAGAAAAGGGAACTCCCCAAAGTGTTAAATACAAAATTTTTAAAAACATAAATACAAGTGCTTTAAGATTAGAACCTCAAGAAATCCGACATGCAATTAACCCTGGAAAACCAGCTACGTTTGTAAAAAAGATTGCTGAAGCTAAGTGGTTTAAAGATTATGTTCCAACAACTAAGCAGGATAGAATGTATGATAGGGAGGTTGTTTTGCGATTTATCACATTTCAAAATAGGCATTATACCGATTATCGTCCAAGTATTGTAGAATACCTTGACGAAACAATAACTTGTATTTATGACATTCCACAGCATTCTTTAAATGATTATGAAAAAGATTTAGAACGAATTTGTTCTGGACTTCACTCAATCATAGAAGAACCCTGCTTTAGCCGTAGTGTTTTTAATGACTCAAAATCTTATATCCATAATAATATACTTTTTGAGGTGTTGACCTATGGATTCTCTAAAATTCGAATTGAAGACTTCCCTAAGTTATTAAAGAAAAAAGCAGAGATTAAGTCTGAATTAATTGAATATTTTAGAAATCAAAATGTACAGTTTTGGGATAGAGATTTTGCTTATTCCAAAGAAGGATTAGAAAAAAGATTCAAAGAAATGGAAGTCTTCATTTCCAAAATTAACAAACAGTATATATGAATGAACTTTTTATAAAGAACCTCAAAACCATTCATTCCGCTAGTCTTTCAATCAATAATCTTACTCTTTTAACTGGCTGTAACTCTAGTGGTAAAAGTACTGTAATACAAGCTATTTTATTACTTAGACAATCATACACTTCAGGTAGTTTATCTAATCCCATTAAAACTGCATCAATTAATTTAGGAGATGAAAAATCACTTACTCGTCTAGGAAATTTTCAAGACGTTTTTCATGATAGAGCTGAACAATCTGACAGTATAGAGTTAGGATTTACCTTTAATGAAAAATCATTCCATTTCAAATCGGTTCCTTATAACAAATCAGAAAAGGAAGATTATATGGTTAAAGGAATTGAAAGTAATATTATCGAAGGTGAGATTAACCCTGTTTATACTGATTGGGAAAATTCAGGTGTTTGGATGCTGAATACGTTTCAATATTTATCCGCAGACAGGATAGCTCCAATAGAATATTACGTTAATCCTAGCCAATCATCCTCTAACTTTTTAGGAAAAAGAGGAGAATATACGCCCTTTATAATTGAAAATTATGGCAATAAACCGATAATAAATAGAAATTTAATCCATTTTGATACTCAACGGGAAGATCAAGACACTCTCTTATGGCAAACAAACTATTGGCTTGGAAGCATTAGTTCAAATATTGAGGTTTCAACAAAGGCAACACACTCAAATCATACACAGTTATTTTTCTCTTATCGATTTGCTGGAGTTCCACAAGGTGCTAGAAAGCCACAGAATGTTGGCTACGGGATTACTCCTATACTTCCAATCATTGTGGCACTATTAAATTCAAAAGAAAAGGATATAATAATTATAGAAAACCCAGAAACACATTTACATCCTAGTGGGCAGGCAATCATTGCTTATATGATCGCGCTAGCAGCTCAATCAGGAGTGCAGATAATTCTTGAGACACATAGTGATCATATACTAAATGGAGTCTTGATTGCATGTAAAAAATATGAAGATAGCGGCAAATCTAAAGGTATAGATAAGGAAAATGTCAAGATATATTCTTTTAAGAAAGACGACAAACAAAAAACTGAAATTTCAGAAGTGAAAATTTTAGAACACGGTAGAATAGAATCACAACCAGATGGCTTTTTTGATCAACTAGAAAAAGATTTAGAAAAATTAATGGGATTTTAACCATGAGTGTAATTGCTTTTTTACTTTTACCTGATACAGAAGCCTCAGTGTTGTCCTTATTTTCGACATCAAAGGATTTCAACGCTATTTATAGAGATATTGTAAGAGTGACTTCAAGCATTTTGGAGGAAAAATCAAATCAATTATTTTACAACTCATATAATCTCGAATGTTTTTTTAAATCATGCGAAAAAATACTTAAAACTAACTTAACCTCTGCTAAAAATCAATTGAAACTTAAGTGGAGGATTAGAACCATAAGTGTTGAAGCTAAAAATCATACTGATGTAAGTTGTAATTATTTTAAATGGGATTTAGGAGATTTTAAAATTGATTATAGCAATGATATTCTCTCAATTATGGCTGAAAGAATATTTAAGCAACCTTTGAATGAAAATCATATTCTAATCAATTTCAATCATGACATTTCCTCTTCTAGTTCTAGATTCTACGTTTTCAAAGATGCTCATCACAAATTAGAGTTACCTAATAATTTTGCGCAAATTCCTTTCGTTGAAAATGGTGAAGACTTAATTACCTGGCTTGCAACTTACAAGGTAAAGGCTTTTTCCTTACTTGATAGACGCTCATTTACAAGAACCAATTTTATTCAACAAGGGCAAACCGCTTTTAGAGAAAATTCTACTGGCAATTTATGGTACTTAGATAATCTGCATAAAAATCATTATGAAGTTTTCAATAGTATTAAGCAACATTTAGGCAAAGCAACTCTGGAAGGTGAGCTAATTGCTAATTCTGCCGTAGATGGAAGAACAATGTAATAGATCATTTTTCCCTGATATCTTCCACGGTGCTGTTGCACATCTATCGACATAGATAGATTACGATAAATAGCTTCACCCCACCTCCTCATCCGAAAAAACCAACCCAATCTTATTCCACCCCTCCCCGCTTGGCACATTTTTCAAAACCGTTTCTCCATCGGGAATTTTGAAAATACAGATTGACTCATGCCCCTTCGGTATACCGTCAAAATCTGAACTAGACTGCTGCACCACATACACCAATGTCATTGACCCTGGCACCCATTTAATTTCCTTCTTATGCTTATAGAATATAAAGGTATGCCCGCTTGGAATATCCGATTCAGCAGACTCTACAAACAATAAATATTCATCCTGCTTCAGCTTAAACCTGAAATCAGGGTGGTTCACTTTCCCGGCTATTTTTATGTGCATCGGGCAAAATTAAGATTGTTTTTCCGGTTCAAAAATTCACCCTAATTTTCAACCACAAAAATCCGAACAGATGCAAAACCTGAAAGCAGAAAACATCGACCAATACATCGCCTCATTTCCCGAAGCCACCCAAGCGCTATTGCAACAGGTTCGCGCCACCATACAAAAAGCAACCCCAGGGCTAGAGGAAAAAATCAGCTACGCCATGCCCACCTTCACACTCCATGGCAAAAACCTGGTGCACTTCGCTGGTTACGAACACCAG
>DLGO01000006.1:31385-31598 GCA_002482725.1 Bacteroidetes bacterium UBA7692
TTCCCATCGACCAACCCATGCCCCTCGCCCTCATCACCAAAATCGTAAAATTCCGCGCAAAGGAATTCCTCGAAAAAGAAGCCGCCAAAAAGAAATGATGGTTTTAACTTCTTGGAAGTAATTATAGAACTCCTCACTTTATCGACCCTGTGGACGTTGCTTCCTTGATGGCTCGAACGATTGTGTGAATTTTCCGTGAAGAAACTTTTTCTG
>DLGO01000006.1:31618-33438 GCA_002482725.1 Bacteroidetes bacterium UBA7692
GGCGAGTTTAAAAAGTTTTAGGAAAAAGCACGTCAATCGTTCAGCCTTAGACAAGGAAGCCGGCCTTGACTTTTTTGTTACTTGAAGTTGATTTAATCCTGCATCTCAAAAATACTTATCAGCTACTTTCCGAGCGAAACAAGAATGATTTTTGAAGTCATAGTGGAATATCTCTGACAAGAAAATCTGACGCAGTTGCAGCCGGAAAGAGCAATAAGTAGATTGTAGATGTGGGTTAATTCAACTTCCTGTCAAGGCAAAAAGTAAGGCAGGAGAAGCTATATCAGGAAAATCATGAGTGTGCACTAAGTGCAATCGCTATTATTAAACCAAATTACAACAAACCAATTCTATCCTACCTCAACCTTATTCTCCTCCGCTTTAGCAAACTCCTTCGGCTCGCCATTCGCACCGGCCTCCGGATTCTTATCTGCAAACTGGTGCGTAAACTCCGCCCCCAGGAACAATATCATAGAAGAATACGATACCCACAAAAGTATGAGGATAATAGAACCTGCCGCACCATAACCCGAGCCGGGCTCTGCCTTCCCAAAGTAAAATGCCAAAGCAGTTTTACCAATGGTGAACAATACCCCGGTTATCAATCCGCCAAGCCACACCTGCTTCCAGCTGATTTTTATATCCGGGAGAAACTTGAACATGAAAGTGAACAATAGGCTAACGATGCCCAGCGATATTAAAAAGTTGATTACCTGAAATACAAAGATCAGGAACTGCGATGAATCGCTCCTAAGGAACTGGCTGGCAGCAGTTATCACAGTAGATACTACCAGCGATACCATCAGCAGAAAAGCAATAGACAATATCAACCCGAACGAAAACAACCTCGCACGGAAAAATCCCCAAATCCCTTTTTGTGGTACTTCTTTCACCTCCCATATCATATTAAGCGTTTTCTGCAATTGCAGGAACACACCCACAGAACCCAGCAACACAGTAAATATACCGATAATGGTTGCTATCACAGATGTCTTCGACTTTGTAGCCGCCAACAGCATTTCCTTTACCTGGTCGGCAGTCTCCTGCCCCATCACCTCCTGCACCTGTTGTAGCACCTTGCCATGTACTGCCTCTGCCCCAAAGGCAAATCCTGCCACAGTAATCACTATCACCAGCAATGCCGGCAAGCTGAATACCGCATAGTAGGCAATTACCGCACTCTCGCGAAAAGGATCCATCGCCCACCATGTCAAAACAGTGTCCTTGGTAACTTTCCAAAGCCTCATTCCTCTTTGCTTAAAGTTAAACTGGAACTTCATCATTTAATTTTAACATATCTCTGTAAATTCCATGCCACCGGATTACTTACCCGTTTCCAGATAAGGTGCATCTACAGGTTTTGATTCAGGTGAGCCCTTCTGCCTGAGCCATATAGAAAGGATAACAATAGCCGCTACTGCCAAAAATTCACTCTGCCAGTTCTGGAAAGATTCAAACCAAAAATGGGAATTTGCCATGTATTGCCGGCAGCTTTCCAGCGGCTTTCCTTCCAATGCCTGGGTCTCATTGTAATCCCTGAAGCTGCCGATAAAGTGGAGCGTAAAAGATAAAAGGAACAACAATGTAAATGCTATAGATAAAGAATATTTGTACAGGCTTAGCCATACACCACCCTTGTTTACTGGCCATGGCGCACCTTTCCCCGGTTTTGGCTCCCTGTCCACTTCCTCTTCATCACCACCCGCTTCGTCAGGTAGTTTTTTCGATTCAGAGGACCCAACCTGCCTCAGAAAAATAGTCAGCAGCACATACATAGCCATTTGCAAAAACTCACTTTCCCAATTCTCAAAGGTGGCCGA
>DLGO01000150.1 GCA_002482725.1 Bacteroidetes bacterium UBA7692
AAGATACCCTTAAAACTATTGATTTTAAGTCCTGTATCTGGCTATCCTTTGTCCGATGGATTGAAGAGCCTGGAAGGGCTGCAATATTTCTTTGCCGATAGCATCAGGGCCAGGAAAAGGGGCACTTATGTGAATATTTCTGACAATGCTGTGCTTTCTTTTATACCAGATTTACCACCTGTGTATAGAGGCGTTTATATATACAATTCACCCCTGATTACCTCGTTGCCAAATTTAACTGATTCAATTACCGAGCTTAGCATTGGTGGTTTAGGTATTACTTCTTTACAGCCCTTTGTAAATGGAATAGTTCATTTAAATATCAGCAATCTGCAAATAGATTCTCTGCCAGCCTTGCCGGATTCTCTGATATGGATATCATGCAATAAGACAGCTATCAGATCTCTCCCTACAATTCCATCAGCATGCTCGGTTATCGTATGTGAACATAATAATATAATCAGTATGGCAAATTTTCCTGCAAAAGCTTATGAAGTTAGCCTGGCCTATAATAATTTAAGTTCGTTGCCTGAAATTAACGAAGGGTTAAACTACCTGAACATAAGGAATAACCCGATAGCATGCTTACCAAAGCTACCGGCTTCTATATCATATTTAATAGATAGTTCTACTAATATAACTTGTTTGCCCAACAGGCCCCCGTCGTTAAATCTTCAACTGCCACTATGCACTAATGGCTGTGAGGTTAGTTCATTTGGCGGGCGGGTGTTTTTTGATTTTAATGGCAACTGTATTTTTGACAGTACAGATATACCTGCAGCTAATCGTGTGGTAAAATTAGATAGCTCTAACGTGTATACTATCTCGAATATTTATGGCAGGTACTCCTTTGCTGCTTTGCCGGCAGATACTTATAGCTACAGGTTGCTTAATACTGCTTATCCCTACGCGCTAAACTGTAGCGATAGTGTTAAGCGTATTATTTACAATGGTTTCGACACAATAAGGAATCTTGATATGCCAATTTCTATTTTGGGATTTTGCGCTAGAATGACTGTGGATGTTGGTGCTTCTTTTATTGCGAGTAACAGGCATAACAGTCATGCGTTATCGTCAATGAATCAAGGGGTGGATACTGCTTTCAATGCCTACATATTGGTTAAGTTCGATCCGGAGCTGATACCTCTTTCTGCTTCACCGGCGTGGTCGCAGCTATTGCCGGGCAATACCTTGCGATTTGACCTCGGGAATGTAGCACCGGGCCAGGAATTTACGTTTATGATCTATGACTCCACAAGTATTACAGCACCAATCGGGCAAACGGCATGCGTTAAAGCGCAGGTTTTTCCGGCAGCAGATTGTGCGACCATACAGGCCCTATGGGATAGCTCTCATATAGAGGTGCAGAGCAGGTGGGTAGCAGGCGAGCCTGATGTAAAGTTCAGGTTATTGAATTCTGGCAAGGATATGGCCGATTCTTCTGAGTATAGGATATATGAAGAAGAGCTGTTAATGCTTAGAGAGAAATTTAAACTGAAAGGAATGGATAGCCTCATAATCTTGGTGCCTGCGAATGGCCATACTTACAGGCTGGAAGCAGACCAGCGCCCCGGATATCCGGGTTTGAGCAGGCCGCGTGACTTTATAGAACTTGCGGGTACACCGCCATACTTACTGGGTTATATCCTGGATGTGCCACAAGACGATGCGGATGGATGGGTAGAGATTGATTGCCATGAGATTCGCGTTGCTTATGACCCAAATGCTAAGTCGGTATATCCTGCAGGTGTTGGCGCCAGCCATTATATTGTAGCAGACGATGAATTGGAGTATATCGTTCAGTTCCAAAACACCGGAAATGATACGGCAATGACAGTACGGGTTATAGATGCACTGGATACAGATCACCTGGATATAGGCTCTTTTGTTAGTGGTGCATCTTCACATTCCTATTCCGTGGCACTAAGCGGAAACGGAGTGGTGAACTGGACTTTCGATAGTATTATGTTGCCCGATAGCGTGAGGAGCGAACCCGCCTCTCACGGCTTTGTGAAGTTTAAGATAAAGCAGTTGCCTGGTAATGTACCCGGTACCCGCATCAATAACTTTGTAGACATCTATTTTGACTACAATGCACCTGTAAGAACCAATACGGCTTTTGTAACCATAGAGGAAAAAGAAAAAATTTTCCCTATGAGGGTAACGGGTATAACAGAAGTAGATAGCAGGTACAGCATACAGGTGATGCCAAACCCGTTTATGCAAAGTGCGACCTTTACGATAAACACCACAGGGGAGATAGCCGGCGAATTTACATTTGAATTGCTTGATGTAACGGGCCGCGGTGTACTCAGCAAAAAGACCACTAACAGCTTTGTAATAGAGCGCGGTGATATGGCACCGGGTATGTACTTTTTCCGTATTACGGGTAGCAGCGGGCTGATAGGTTCCGGAAAGATAATAGCCAGATAGGACTTACTACATTAATACAAAGCAGGAAATCCGCAGCTGAATGTTTCAGTCTGCGGATTTTGCTTTCTACGCAGCATGAAGTTGTTAGAGTATTGTTGTGGTATGGGAATTTTGCAAAATAATAGAGCGGGACACTTTGATAGTGTTAAGGATTTTTTGCGAAGCGACAGATGATATACAGGATGCGGGTGGCAAATACAGGTGGAATAGGGTTGTATCTTATTTGAGAATCATCTGTTTTGCAAGGTAAAACAGCATTTTTTTAAAGGTTATTGTAAGAATAAGTATAAAAACACTTGCGTGTTGGAAAAAATTCTGATATATTAAGAATAACTGAAACAAACATTATGTTAATTTGTAAGTAAAGGATAGATTAAGTTTGCCCTCTCAGGTACACCTAATCTGACTAGTGAAATGGAATCAACAATAATAAGTGTACTATAATATATGTTTAGTGTGTGTTTTAATGTGAGCATCAAATAGGATATACTAATTGTAATTAGTATGTAACTATATGGTTATCATGATATAAAATTCAGATAATTTTATGGCACAATTATTGTTGTTTAAATAAACTTAATTTAATCTTTTATTAAAGAGTCTACGTTATTATGGAAAAAAGCTACACACTTTTTCAAACATCTTTTGAAAACGAAACCTGCAAAAGAAGCACAATCAATGCAACGGGTTTTGCCGGAATGTTTAAAGGTGATGACCGATTCGGTTTTGCACGTAAACTAATAATTGCGTTGGTCGTAATGTTTGGCCTGTTGTTTCAGGCAAAAGATGTAAAAGCTATAACCAAGACATATAATCTTAATACAGCTAATATAATTGGCTGGAGCAATGATTGCGGTGCCGGTTCGTTATATAATAACTGTACTACAACACCAATAGGATTTACCTGGGCTGATAATATACCTACAGGTGCGGTAATTAGCTCTGTAAATATACAATTAAGCGTAGGGGTAGAATGTGCTGCAGCAACCAGGACTACTTCACTCAATGGAGTAGCACAAGGCACCTTTGCAACGGTAGATTGGTGTAACTGTTCAGGTAGTGGAAACAGTATTAAGACTATAACCTTAAATCCGGGCAACTATACTAAATCAGGAACCAATAATTTTTATGTAACCAATCCTACAAGTTGTTTTGGTTTTATTGGCTCTGCTTCTTTGAGTGGGTATCATGCAATAGTGACGGTAAACTATACGGTAAATCCTTATGCGTGCACCTGGACTGGTGTAAACAATAGCAATACTCACTATGGTGAAACGAGAATCGTACCTCCATGTGATGGCAGCTATACAACTGTTAGGACGGGTAGTGGCACATATCAGTATATGACCCTTTATAATGGCAGCAAGTATGAAGTAGTTACAGATGGAACATCGCCATTTACACCATGGTTGACAATCTATGATGCCAATCCTGCCTGGACCGCAAAAACTTTTGGGTCAGGCACACTTAACTATACAGCTACCTATACGGGCGATCATATATTGATTACAAATAGGGAAGGGTGTGTACAGCACGATTTTACGGGACAGTCAGCTGTGCTTAAAGTAAGAGAAGTGGTAAGTGCGGGAACGATAACTGCAAGCGCAGCGACAACTTGTGTTGGTACAGCGGTTAACTTTAACGTTACGGGCAATTCAGGTACTGCACACGTATGGATGGGATTGGCAACGGGTGTTAACAGCGGCGCACTGGTAGGCGGTTGGAACGAATGTGACAACTGTATTCTTGGTAATTCATTTTCAAGGACCTTTAATACACCGGGTGTTTACCTGATACGTACGCATTCCTATGGTACGGGGTCGGGTTGTCCTAACTGGAATTCGTATTCCGATACGTATGTAACAGTATATGCGCGGCCTGTTAGTGGCGCCTTGACACTAAACGGAACAGCGGGAAATATAACTGTATGTCCGGGCAATGTGACCATAGCACAATCGGGAGGTTCTTTCCCCAATGCCAACTACTGGTATTGGATAGGGCCTGACAATGGTACAGGCTGGGTAAATAGCTGGGACCAGATGAACCAGGGCAATGCAAACACTGCAAGCTTTACTTATAATTTTGCGACTCCGGGTAACTATGTTATACATACTAATGCTAACAGCGCGGAGTGTGGATGGACTGCATCGGGCGGTGTAACACGTTTGTTAAGGGTTAATTCCGCAACAAATAATCCTGGTACTATAGGATTAAGTACTGCATCCAGCTGTCTTGGTAGCGGGGTTACAGTTACTAATGTAACAGCAGCTTCTACAGGTACACCTGCATCTGCTGGCCCTACATATTACTATTACTGGCAGCGGACTTCTGCTCCGACTACGGGATGGAATATGTATGAGTCTACTACAAATACAACATCTTCATTACCGGCTGCCGTAACAGGCACAGCAGGTACGTATATAATTACCCGAAACTCCGAATTTGGTTGCGCTTCGCAAACTTCGGCAAATACAGTAAACCTAACTGTAAATGCATTGCCAACAGTATCAGCAAGCCTTTCGCCTACAGCAATATGTGTAGGCGGCAGCAGCACGCTAAGTGCCAGTGCAACAGCTAACGGAGGTACTATAACCAACTATGCATGGAGCAGTGGACTCGGTAACGTAGCCAGCGGCTCTGTATCGCCTTCATCTACTACCAACTATACCGTAACTGTAACTACCAGCAATGGATGTACTGCAGCATCCGGTGCAGCAACATTAACTGTAAATATGCGCCCGTTAACAACGTCTGGACCAACCGCATCACCTTCATCAATATGCCCTGGTGGCAGCAGTACGTTGAATCCATTCGCAACAGCGGGCTCAGGAACTATAACGAACTATGCATGGAGCGCAGGCCTTGGCAACGTAGCTACAGGCTCTGTATCACCGGCAAGTACTACAACCTACTCCGTAACAGTGACCAACAGTAATGGCTGTACTTTAGTAATAACCCCTATGACAGTGACAGTAAATGCAGTACCATCTGCAGCACCAAGCTTGTCGCCGACAGCGATATGCGCAGGCAATAGCAGCACACTAACTGCAAATGCTTCTCCGGGTTCAGGAACAATAACCAACTATGCATGGAGTGCGGGTCTTGGTAACGTAGCCAGCGGCTCCGTATCACCAGCTGGTACCACAGCATATACTGTAACTATAACAAACAGTAATGGCTGTACGGGAGTATCTTCGGCAGCAACCTTAACAGTAAATGCGCGTCCT
>DLGO01000096.1 GCA_002482725.1 Bacteroidetes bacterium UBA7692
GCAGTTGGTAGCCAAGAGCAGATTGGCAGAGTTCAGGAAGTCGTTTGGCAGCATGGATGCGCTTGAGCTAATAGGCTATGTATATGAAAGCGCTAAGACAATCATAGCGGAAAAGAACCCTGTTACTTCGCGCAAAACAGATGAAGAACACTTATTGGATGGACAGTTTCATTTGAGTGCCTTTGAGTACAGGGAGAAGGCCACACTTACAGCTGCTGCCCAACGGTTGAAGAAGCTGATCGGTAGTGGACTCGATGCCTATGATGCCTTTAATATAGCCCAGCACCAGATGATAGATGTTGCCCAGGCATACCTTGAAAAGATTGTGCTGCAACAGTTCCAGCTAGCGGTAGATGCAACGACAGATGAAAAGCTAAAAGAGGTGCTGCAAAAGCTATGTCAGCTATATGCACTAGCCCAAATGGAAAAGAACAGAGGCTGGTATCTCGAAGATGGCTATATGGAGGCACCCAAAACCAAGGCTGTCCGTAAGTTGGTAAACCAACTGTGTTGGGATATAAGGAAAGACGCAGTGCCATTGGTGGATGCATTTGATATTCCGGATAGTTGCCTTGCTGCACCGATTGCTTTCCTGTAAGAAAAGTAATCAGAAGGGATAGCCGAAAGCGATGTTGAATACCACATTCTTAAATTTCAGGTCCTGTATTATCCAGCGGTCTTCTTCCGGCAGGCTGGGCTTGCGGATTGGGATACCCACATCCAGACGGAAAACAAAGAAACTGAGATCCAGACGCAGGCCTGCACCTGCGCTTACGGCCAGCTCTTTAAACAGGTTTGCCGCTTTAAATTCACCTTTGGGTGCATCCTTGTTAGAACGGTTCAGCCAGGTGTTACCGGCGTCTGCAAACACAGCGCCTTTCAAAAAGCTGACAATGGGANNACTCTGCATTGGCTTCCAACTTTATTTCACCTCCCTGCTGCAGGTAGAAAACGTTGCGTATGCTATCCGGTGGCGAGTAGGCACCGGGTCCAAGCGAGTTAGCCTGAAAGCCCCTTACGCTATATGCGCCACCCGCAAAGAACTGGCGCGAGTACGGTAGTGTTCCGGAATTGCCATAAGGTAGACCCCAGCCACCTATGAGGCGAAATGCCAGCATTGTTTTTTCGCTGGTGTGCACATAGTCGCGTATGTCCAGGTCAAGACGTACAAATTGGGCAAATTTTACGCCCAGCACCTGTAGCGGATCCGAAGGGGAAACCTTCTTTTTGGTAAGGGCCTGACTTACACCTGCCAGTACATTGCCTGCCATTTCTGCATTGGCATTAAAGTATATCTGGTTGGTTTTTGGCTTTGCCTGTTCGTTGTAGAAAAAGGAGTAGGCAACACCTGCAACAAACTGGGTTTCGAACCTGCGGCGTATCAATATATTATCGCGTATCAGGTCGTTGAATTTGGTAGTGGTGTTATATACGTTAAAGTAGTTTACATTCAGTAGGGTCAGGTTATGGTCTATTTCAGCCCTTTGCTTCCACTTGTATCCTATGCCTACTTTAAAGGAATTCATGTTGAAGTAGCCTACCCTGCTCAGGTACGAATACTCCAGCGCAAACTTGGTGCGTGGCAGGTATGGGTTGGTACGCCTTGTTTTAAAGCGGGGTATAAAGCCGGGAATATCAAACTCGGCCTTTGGATTTATTTCGTAGGTAAACAGCCCTTTGTATTCGCCGCTGTACTGTGTTTCGAAATAACCTTTTATGTTGAAGGTGAATAATTCTGCACCCTTGAAGCTGTTGCGGTTCCGGAAGGTTACATTAAGTCCCGGCCCTATAAAATTGTTGGACTTGGTGGCCAGCTGTACCTCCATCGCCAGCGATTTGCGCGGCATAGGGGTAAGGTAAATATTTACAGCCAGCTTGCCATTGGCAACAGTGTCAACATCGGTTATATCTACATTTATAAATTTGAAAACTCCTAGTCCGTTCAGCCTGCCAAGTGTAACCTGGTGCACGCGCTTGTCATATATGCTATCGGGTTTAAAGAAGATGGAGCGCACTACAACACGGGGTCTTATGTACTTCGATTCTTTGTAATAATTGACCGATTTCCATCTTTTGATTTCTACATTGCTGCTGTCGTTATTGCCGCTAAATCCCGGGTGCACATTTACCTCACCTATACGGTACACAAGCTGTGCCCTTGGTGGTATGGTGTTTTTAAGGGTGGTGAATAAGCGCACGGTTCGGTTGCCGTTTGCGGTATCCATATTGAACAATATATAATCCGGATTAAAGTAAAAGTAGCCGCGCTCTTTCAACTTATCGTCTATTCGCGCGCGCTCTTTGATAAGCGTACTCAGGTTATAGGCATCTCCAACCTTCAGCAACGTTCTGCGCCTGGTGCGTCGTATGGCCATGCCCAGCGAATCCGAATCCTGCGGAAATGTAACCTGCTGAATTGTATAAGCGGGTTTAATGTGCAAACGGAAATTGATAGAGGCTGTTTTTCCTTTTTTACCCTGCACTATTTCATAATCGCTGTACGAGTCCAGATAGCCTGTGTTGTACAAGCCTGCATCTATGCCCTTTAGCAGTAGTGGGATATCTACTTTGGTAAGGAAAACAGGCTCCTGGGCCACCTTGTTGCGCAGCCATACGCGAAGGCCTTTTTTCTTTTTTGCAGGTTTCAGGTGGTAGTGCAGCCACAGCTGCGGGCGCGAGCCGAATATGGATGTGTTGGGGGAGGGCCGCAGCACACTTTTTGCCTCCTTTTTTATAGAGCCTTTCCCCTTAATTTTTTCGGGAGAAACTATTGTAATCTTGGAGCCGGTATATAGCAGTTCACCCTTTGGTATGCTCTTTAATGCCGAGCAGGAGTGCAGCAATACCAGCGCGGTACAAAACAGTAAAAAGGGGCTAAAGCGCATGCTATTGCTCTGCCTTTGTATTGCTTCCTTTTCCGGGTTCCATAATTTTCCACTAAGTATTTTAAACTTATCCTGCATTACCTATTCCACGGGTTTAATTTCTTGTTCTATCTTGCTATCAGCCGGGGTACCTTTCTTCTTTTTCTGCTTTTTAGGCAGCTTTACTAGTAGTTCCTTTTCCTTGTCATAATCGCGGCTGAATACAACGCCAACACCTGTTTTATACAAAGATCCGTCTATCAATCCTTCATACTGGTTTTCGCGGAAGGCCTTAAAACGCAAACTGCCATCTTCATTTATTTTATACTCTACTATAATATCGCCTGTCAGGTTGTTGGCATCCAATCCTTTCACCGCACCATCATCGTTCTGCACATTTACGCTGGTACCCACCTGCACGCTCAGCCGCTCTTTAAAGAAACTCTTTTTCAATCCTACGCTCAATTGAGTATTTTGGTTGACGCCACCTGTTGTGTATTCGTCGTTGGAATTAATTCCTACGCTCAGGTCCACAAACTTTATGTACTTACCTGATAGCTGGTTCAGCTGGTCGGTAAGCACCTGGTTCAGGCTGCTGCGCGCTAGGCTGGTAGCAGCATTGGCATACACGTTCCCGGTTGAAGTGCCACCACCTACACCGGCAGGTATAAATTTGTTCAGTATCAGCAATGCAAACACCTGTTTGTTCAGTTCACTGGGGTCATTGTTCAGCGAGTTTATTTTGGCATATACACTGCCGCCAAATGCATTCTGGTCTTCCTCTGCCATATCCAGCTTAAAGGTTATTTCGGGTTTCAACAGCTCGCCGCTCATGCGCATCAGCACTTTAAAATTTATCGGCTTTTTGTAGGTGTTCTGTTCACCTGCTGTGGCAGTTGATATTTCGGAGGCAAGCAGGTCGGCGGGCGATGTTTTAACGGCATATACTGCTGTTATGTCTACGTTGGCATCTGTAGGGCTGCCGTTCCATGTTATATAACCCCCGGGCTGTATGGTCAGGGTCTTTTTAATTATCTTCTGGAAAGATGCTTTGTACGACCCCGATGCCACGCGGTAGGTTCCTGTAAGGCTTTGCCCGCCGCTTTCGTTCATGTTAAAGCTCAATATGCCTTCACCCCTTATGGCCAGCGAATCTCCCGATGATTTATCTACGATTAGTTTCAGTGTGGTTTTTGGCGTCACCTCCAGGCGCGCGCTTAATCTTATTCCCAGGAACTGTGATGCGATGGCAACTGTATCGCCCGTTTTTATTGCCGCCGCCTGAGATGCAGAATCTATTAGCTGCACTACTCCTTCCCCGCGGTCCACAGTTATCTTAGACGATGGCAATATCACTGCCAGATTGGTGCCGTCCAGTAGTTTTGCCGAAACATCTACAATAGGTAATTGGTCAGTACCTTTTACGGTTATGTTGCTATTCAGCAATACATGGCCGAAGAACAGCGGGTTGTCGTTCATAGTGGTGTTCAACACGGTGAAATTATTGGTCTTCAGGTTTACATCAAATTTCATTTTACGGAAATCGCTGGTGTACACCGCCCCTGCAACCGAAGCGGTTTGGTTGAGCGAATCCAGTATGGTAAAAGCGCGGAAGTAAACTCCCTTGCCATCTATGGCCAGGTGCTCATCTTTCAGCCTCAGATAGTTATTGATGTAGGCCAGGTTAAATGCCGCATCTTTAAATCGCACATCACCGTTTATTACAGGCTTGCTCACTGGTCCATTCACTTTCAATGCGCCGGTAATATAACCGGATGAACGGCGGAGCTGCCCTGCTGTAAATGGCTCTATGGATATCAGGTTCAGTTTGCGTATGTCTACATCAAAATCCAGCAGGTTCGTACCGCCCGATGCCGAATAGGATCCATTTACCTGCATATCATTTTCACCACCGCTCAATATCAGTTTGGCGGAGTATTTATTGGCCGTCAGGTTATCTGCTTTCAATGCTATATCGCCGATAGGGTGCTGCAGGTAGGCCACATTTTTAATTTCCAGGTCCGATACAAATGCAGGTGTTGTTTTCAGGTTGCGGAACTCCAGGCTTCCATTCAGTACACCACGTATCAGTGCAGTATCTGTTTCTATTACCTGCGAAAGTGTTCCCAGCTCAAACTTGTCAAATTCAGCTTTTATACTTCCATTATCTACTTCGGCAGATTTTACCGATAGTGCCTGCTCGTTGTTGTTCAGCACAAAGTTGTGGAAGTACAAGCCCGATTTGCCGAACCGTATGTAATTGTCTTCCGATAGTTGCCAGCGCTCATTGCCCAGTATCAGCTTATCGTTGTTCAGGTATAACGCGTATGTTTTGGTACTGTCCTGTCGTAGGTTACCTGCTACGGCAAGCTTGTCCAGCGTGTCGCGGCCATGTATGCGCAGCGCAAATGCTACATCATTGTTTTCTACCGAACCGCTTACCGATGTTTCCGACAGCTTTACAGGACCCGTTGTTAACCCCTGCAGCGAAACATTGTAATTGAGTGCCTTGTTGGTTGAATTTACTTTTACGCTTACATCCGAGGCTTTAATGCCGGAATATGCAAGCGAGGATGCTGCCGCTTCAAACTCCAGTTTGCTTTTTGCCTTGTCAAAATCTGCTTCTACCGATGCACCGGTAAAGTTCTCCAGCTTTGGTACCAGTAGCTTGGTAGGAATAGGATGCGGAAGCACATTCACCACCAGCTTAAAATTCTGTCCGCTGGTATCGGTGCTCAGGCTATCTGCTGCCATGGCAATGCTGTCTTTCGAAATTTCGAAATAGCGGCTTACATGCTGCACCATCATTTTGGGCAGGCTCAGCAGTTTTATGGTGCCATCGTATTGCGCAGTTATCAGTTCGCTGCTTATGCTCAGTGTGCTCTTCAGGCTATCGCTGGCGCTCAGCACCAGTAGCGAATCCAGGCGGTAGGTGTCTTCCCCTTTCATTATCTTTAGCTGCCCCAGGCGCACGCGGCCGTTCAGGTCTTTTACAGGGCCTTTGGTATTTGCTTCCAGTTTACCGCTGGCTATCATTTCCTCTTTCACCAGATGCATTTGCTGCAGGTTGGCAGTTGTTATGTTTACTTCGGCATCTATAAATTCCCTGCCTTGTACAAACGATGCAGCGGCTACCAGATCCATTACCAGCGCAGTATCTTTCACCGTTACATTGGCTGCATAGCTGCCCGTATCTGCTGTAGCTGTCAGCACTATGTCGTGGTAGTTGTGTTGCTTCAGCTCTATTGCCTGTATCGTGGCCGATAGCGAATCCTGCATCCTTGCCAGCTCAAAGTTCCTTCCCGTCACCTGTGCATCCATCGTCACCTTGCCCAGCAGCGTATCCTTTTTCAGTATATAGCCCAGGTCCAGTGCTTCGGTTTTTAGTATGGCCGTGTATTGCGTATCGCCCGGTGTCATTTGTAGTGTCGCATCTATGTCTATGTTTCCCTTGCTCGTTTCCAGTGCCAGTTTTGCAGCGGCATCTTTTATCGATCCCTTCACAGCTCCGGTCAGTGCTACATCTTCCGGTAGCTGTATTGTTTTTGGCAGCTTGCCACCTGTCAGCTCATTTATGGTAGTGCTGTTGGTGTGTAGCTTTTGTATCTGCACATCGTAGTACGCATTTATTGCATCCGGCAGCCCGGTTATGTGTGCGCTTAGAGCTATGTCTGTACCGCCGCTCATGCCTACCTGTAGTCCGTTAGCAGTTATGTCTTTCAGCTTGCCTTTTACCTTGCCGCTTAGTGTTACGGTTTTGTCGCGGTTGCTCATAAAGAAAGCCTGCTTCTTCAGCATCGGCGCAAAGAACAGTATATCGCTCACTGCCACCCGCGTATTGCTGAAGTTCGCATCCACACCCAACTCGCCCACATCTGTGGCAAGGCTTTTTATCGATGGCCAGGTCGCGCTCAGCTGGTTGCCTATTTGCGTATTGTTGGTTATCAGCGTCAGGTTTTTCAGTGCGGCATGTGTGTCGTCATATTCTACTTTGGCACTCAGGCGTTTTATGTTTAGTCCGCTTTGCTCCTGCAGCACTATGTTGTTTATGGTGCCGTGTATTTCTTCCGGACTGTAAAAGGCATTGTCTATCGATATATGCGCATTCCGCAGCCCCAGGTGGTTGTAGTCTACACTGCCAATCACCCTTGGCGCGCCTGTCATATCCAGGCTGAAGTCTACCGAATCCAGCCGCACTTCATTGCCGCTTATCTGCCATCCTTTTCCGGCTTTGGCATCCGCTTCCATCTTTTTGGCTACGGTATCGGCTTTGCTTTTTTGCATGGCAAAGCTCGCTTGCGTACCCGCCAGGTGCAGTTGCTTTATTTTCACCTGGTGCACGTTCAGGTCTATCACATCCGGCACTATGTATAGCTTTCCGGCATCTATGGCAAACTGAATTTTGGTATCCTTGTAGTCAAACTTCACCTCCTTGGCCTGTAGCTTATTCAGCGACAGCAGCGGCATCAGCACTATTGCCGTATCGGCCTTGTTTTCGCCCTTGCTGTTCCTGCCTTGTACCATGCTTACTTCGGTGTGTTCCAGTATCAGCTCATCACCGTTAAAGCTCAGCTTCTTCAGGTTCATATCGTTCATGCTCAGTGCCAGCTTCCCTATCACCCCGTGTATATTGGTGCCGCCTATCTCGTCCACAAAGCTGCCGCGTATATTTTCCAGCAGTATCTTCTTCACCTGCACTTCCAGCCCGCCTTTGGTGGTGTCTTTCTCTGCTTTCGGCTTTTTCGGCCCTCCTTTGCTAAAGGCATCTATCAGGAAAGCAAAGTTGAACACGCTGTCCGCGCCCCTGTGTACGTTGGCAGTAGCACCTGTCAGGGCCACATTACCTATCTCCACCTTGCTGTCCAGCAGCGCCATCATGTTTATGTCTACCGATAGTTTTTGCAGGCTTAGCAACGTATCGTGCTTGGTATCTTCGGCAAACAAACCCTCTATCACTACCGACTTCGGAAAGGCTATATACAACCGCTTTACGCTCATCCGCGTATGGGTTTTTGAGGTCACAAAATCTACCGCTTTACCTGTTATAAAGTTCTGTACGGCAGGCAACCGTATGGCAAAAAGCAAGGCAACAACCAGCACTAGTAATACCCCAATGGTGATTGCACTTATTGTAAAAATCTTCTTCAATACCCGCTTCAATACCTGCAAGTTAAACATTTACTTCTTAACAACCTTGCTACGGCATCCCCCTGCAAAAACGGTGCCAGTCGGTGTAAAGATCACATGTTGGTGCTAGCCTCTGTTATTCATTAAACAAATTATTGCTTCTCCTCAACCACCACCTTCGGCTCCTTAAACCAGTTCTTCGCCATATACTCCTCCACGCGCTTTTTGGTGAAAGGCACAAGTGCTTTGGCAGGGTCTATATAACCTTTAGACAGTAGCTCGTTTTGGGCGTAGCATTCAGTCAGGGCTTCCAGGTAGGCATCTACCAGCAGCTTGTAGGCTTCAGTGTTGGCATCTCTTTTAAAGTCGGTGGTTCCACTGTAGGTGGTAAGGGTTTGGGTTTTTATGATGGTCCTTTTTTCGGGAACATATACGTTTAGTGTGCAGGTTACCAGCAGCTTGCACTTCAGGGTTTTGCCAACCTCCAATATCGCATCAAGGCTAACATTGAAACCGCTGGTATCGGTTTTGGAGTTGGTCTGCTTTATCACCTTGTTGGTAGTGCAAATGCTATCTTCTTTCTTCTTCGTAAGTATGTTCATCGGTGGTAAATATAAGGTGAGCGCGGGATTTGAGGGCAATAAAGGCTGATTGGTCGGTCTGGCGCTGCTTTGGGTGCTTCAGATTGCTTAATATTGCTATGCTTTAGCTGCAAGTAACATGGAAGAGAATCAACAGAAGCTGAATAGGGCGTTTAGTATTGCAAGGTGCTTTAAGCTGCCGGGCTTTGCCATTGGTCTGTGGTTCGTTTTTTACCCGGAGCCATTTGATGTGGCATTGTGGCTGGTGATACTGTTGCCGCTCCTGATTATTGGCGTGGCCAGATTTTCCAAATCCTTTGATGCTAAAGAAACGCCAAACTCGGGAAGCCCGTATATGCCCATGTTTGCCAAGCTGATAGTGCCGGGCATTGCGCTGTGGGCGCGGGGTGTTCTGTATGATATAGCTGACCGGAAGCTACAGTGGCTGATGATTGGTGCCATAGTATTGGTATTGTTTTTGGTGGTGGTGTATAGAAACGTCTATTTCAGGCAGCAGACTTTTATGAAGCTTACAGGCAGGTTAGCATTGGTTTTGGTGCCGCTGTTTTTATATGCTTATGGTCTGACGGCCATGCTGAACTGCTACTACGATAAAGCGGAGGCAACTATATACCGAGCAGTTGTGCTTGAGAAGCATGAAGAGCTATTTAAAAAGAGGCAGCGGTATTACGTTAGAATCGGAGGCTGGGGCGAAAAAACAGAACCTGAAACCATAGAGGTGCGAAAGGATTTTTTTGTAACGAAAGAAGCAAATGATAGCGTAGATATACTTTACAGGCCCGGCCTGTTGCATATAGGCTGGTACAGGCTGAGGCAGTTTTAGCAGGCTACTTTTGTCGCCTGAAGTAATAAATACGGTATGCAAAAGTTTGACCTTTTTTTGAATGAAGTGTATAACAGGCCAATAAGTAATCACTTGAAGGGGCTACTAGTTCCCCCCTGAATCTAATGATTTTGGGATTTTAGTTGTTGAGAAGTGCGATGATAGATGGGCACTATCAATAGACTTAATATCTAGCTTAAGCGAATCCAGGATGTTTAGTGTCGAAAGCACGGAACTGCCTTTAGATGCATAAATTTCAAAAGTTTGGTTTACTATTTTCTTTTTTAGTACAACGCTAAAATTTTCATGGTACAATAGCTGCCAGTTATCTTTAGTTTTTACAGATATATCTTCATTTTTATTGTTCTGCGCCAGATCCTTAATGTCCTGCATTTTTGCTATTAGGGATAGTTGTTCTTCCATTCCTTCTACAATTACTAACTGGTTGCTGAACGGAAAAGCCTTTGCCTCATCCGGCTTTTGTGCCTTACAGCATACTATTAAAAATAGGGTAGAAAGTGCCAGTAGTGTGCGTTTCATTGTGGTTCTAATTTAGGTAAAATTGGTTTATATCCTGCGCTTGAAATAATAAACCCGCTCTGTGTACCAGCTGGTTTGGTTGCCATTGGGGTAACTGTGCACATAGCGAATAATGAGGTTTTCGTCGGACATCGCTATGAGGCTCCATGCACGGTTGAGCGGGTCTTCGCGCTCGAATATAGGAGGGAAGAAGCGCAGCACCTGCGCACTGTCTATCACCCTTCGGTTCAGCGCAAATGTGTCCAGCAGCGTTGCTGTGGTATAGGTTTCATCGGGCAGGGTGCTTATGTACCGTACATGATGGTTGATATGGCCATAAGGCACCATTTTTGTCCAGCCGAAGTCTTCATAGAATGACAGGCTCCACTTGTCTTGCAGGCCAACGCCCTGTAATGTCGGTTGGGGCAGCATGTTGCGTATGGAGTCTATCTGCCGCTGTAGCATGGCATTGCTATCGGTACTCTGTACCAGCTGCAGGCTGTGGTCCAGGGCAAAGCCCGGAAAGCGCACCGGCTGCGCAATAGCGCTTGTGCAAGCCAGTACAACCAGTAAGATGATGCAGCATATACTTTTCATACTACTACCAATATCAGTTACTCCGATATATTGAACTTTACTTTCTTATTCTTGATCTTCTCCTCTTTTATCTTGCGCAGCATGGTATCTATCTTATCGCTTTTTACAGCAGCATAAGCAGCATGGTCCAGCACCTCTATCTTGCCCAGGTCATCCTTTTCTATACCGCCTTTTTGTAGCAGGAAGCCCACTATATCCATCTTGTTTATCTTATCCTTTTTGCCACTGGCTATGTACAGCGTTTTCCATTCGCTGGCAGGCGGTATGCTGAAGTCTTCAGGCACATCTTCCTCTGTGGTAGGCTCGGTTACAAACTTTGGCAACCACTCTTCCTTATCCAGTATAAAGTAAGCCGTACCTCCCGCATTCATCCTTGCCGTCCTGCCATTCCTGTGTATCAGGCTGTCTTCGGTAAATGGCAGCTGGTAATGGATGATGCTCTTTATTTCGGGTATATCCAGTCCACGTGCGGCCAGGTCGGTTGTTATCAGAACATTGGTAGTGCCATTGCGCAGCTTTATAATGGCCCTTTCCCTGTCTTGCTGCTCCATTTCGCCATGGTATATATCGTTGGCTACACCTACGTGCGTCAGGTGTGCGCTTAGGCGCTTTACGGCATCCCTGTGGTTGCAGAATACTATCTTGGCAGGTGCGCCCAGCTTGCTCAGCAGCAGCAGTAGGGTCTCTGTTTTATCTAGGTCTTTTACATGCACTGTTTTCAGTTCCAGCCCTGCGTTGGTTGGCTCCACATCATTAGTGTAGTCTATCTCTGCATAGCCGGGTTTCAACCGTACAAAGGATGGTATCTCCTCCATTTTGGTAGCGGAAGTCAGTATGCGCTTTTTTACATTGGCTACGGCATTTACTATAAACGACATTTCGTCTTTGAAGCCCAGCTCCAGGCTCTTGTCAAACTCATCCAGCACCAGCGTCTGTACACTGCCCAGCGCAAAGTTCAGGTTCCTGATATGGAAGGCTATTTTACCCGGTGTACCTACCAGCACTGCCGGAGGCTGCGCCAGGTTATTCTTCTCTATCCTTACCGAGTGCCCGCCATAGCAGCAGTTCACTTTAAGGCCTGTTCCCATTTGCTTGAACACCTGCTCTATCTGCAGTGCCAGCTCGCGCGATGGCACCAGTATCAGTGCCTGTACGCCTTGCTTCTTTTCGTCCAGCAGTTGCAGCAGCGGCAGCAGAAAGGCCAGTGTTTTACCCGAGCCGGTAGGGGAGTGGAGTATCACATCACCGGGACCGGTAATGCTCTTCATCGCCTCTTCCTGCATTTCATTCAGCTTGTCTATTTTAAAGTTGGCCAGTATGTTATCGTATTTCATAAGTTTCAATTTGCTGAGTGAAAGAAGGAACCCCCTCCATAAATAAAAAAGGCGCTTTTCGCGCCCTCTCTATCTGTTTGATGTATAAGTCTGACTGTTTTATCCGTTTACTTTCTTGTAATCTTCCAGAAATTTCTCCAAGCCGATATCGGTAAGCGGATGGTTGAATAATGCTGTAATAGAAGACAACGGGCAGGTAGCTATGTCGGCTCCGGCTTCTGCACATTTTATGATGTGCAGGCCCGAGCGTATGCTCGCCGCCAATACCTCTGTGGTGTAGTTGTAGGTGCGGTATATGTGTACTATCTGCTCTATCAGTTGTACGCCATCCCAGCCGCTGTCGTCTATACGACCCAGGAATGGAGACACCATGCTTGCACCTGCTTTAGCAGCCAGCAAAGCTTGTCCTGCGCTAAACACAAGTGTGCAGTTGGTTTTTATGCCATTGTCCGTAAACCATTTTATGGCTTTTATACCGTCTTTGGTCATAGGCACTTTCACTATTATGTTTTTGTGCAGGGCAGCCAGTTTTTTACCTTCTTCTACCATACCGTCAAAGTCGGTAGATATCACCTCTGCGCTCACTGGGCCATCTACTATATTGCAAATGGTAACGTAGTGCGCCAGTATGTTTTCCTGTCCTTTTATGCCTTCTTTGGCCATCAGGCTAGGGTTGGTGGTTACACCATCCAATACGCCCAGTTCTGCAGCTTCTTTTATCTGTGCCAGATTGGCTGTATCTATAAAAAATTTCATGGTAATCGTTGTTTTGTCTGTTCTCTTAAAATTTTAGTTGCCTTTTATGATCTCCCTCGAAATTACAAGCTTCTGTATTTCCGAAGTTCCCTCACCTATAGTGCATAGCTTGCAGTCGCGATAAAACTTCTCTGCAGGGAAATCTTTTGTGTACCCGTATCCGCCAAATATCTGTACTGCTTCGTTCGATGCATATACCGATACTTCCGATGCGTAGTATTTAGCATAAGCGCTCTGCTTGGTCAGTTTCCTGCCTTCGTTTTTCAGGAATGCTGCTTGGAACGTAAGCAACTCAGCCGCTTCTATCCTGGTAGCCATATCTGCCAGCTTAAATCCTATTGCCTGGAAGTTCGCTATCGGTTGGCCAAACTGGTGACGCTCCTTAGCATATTTTACAGATGCTTCGTAAGCGCCTTTCGCTATACCAAGGCTCAATGCCGCGATAGAGATCCTGCCGCCATCCAATATCTGCATCGCTTGCTGAAAACCCTTGCCTATTGCTTCAGGTCCACCGCATACGTTTTCGTCCGGTACAAAACAGTTGTCGAATATTACTTCTGCTGTTTCGCTGGCGCGCATGCCCAGCTTGTTTTCTTTCTTGCCTGCTTTCAGTCCTGGTGTGCCGCGCTCTATGATAAATGCGGTCATGCCTTTTGTATCCAGCAACTCACCTGTACGCACTATGGCAACAACTACATCGCTGCTTATACCGTGTGTTATCCAGCATTTGGTACCATTTAGCACCCATCCGCCATCTACTTTCTTCGCAGTGCACTGCATACGCATCGCATCGCTGCCTGTGTTAGGCTCTGTCAATCCCCATGCGCCAAGCCATTCGCCTGTAGCCAGTTTTGGCAGGTATTTTTTCTTTTGCTCGGCAGTGCCGTGGTAGTATATGTGGCCTGTGCCAAGTGAGTTGTGTGCCGCTACAGACAAGCCTATAGAACCACACACTTTTGATATTTCTACTATAGCAGTTACGTACTCAAAGTAGCTGAACCCGCTGCCACCATAAGCCTCAGGGATATAAACCCCCATCAAACCAAGCTCGCCAAGTTTGTGAAACAACTCCTTCGGAAAGTGTTGCGTCTCATCCCAGTCCATAAAATACGGGCGTATTTCACGCTCCGCAAAATCGCGCACTGTCTGCGCTATCATTTTCTGATTCTCGTTTAAGTCGAAGTTCATATTACTTTTTTAAGCGTGGCGAATATAGGCATATTGCCCTAAGTCACCACGGTTTTTATGCACCAAAACAGCTTACAAACAAGCCTTTATGTTAATTGTTGCTTTTCGTTTCTTATTCGCCATGTTTCAACCCACATGCCCTACTCCGCCTTGTAGGTATTTTTATTAACCTATTGTCGGCTTTTGCAATTCCAACCTGTCGGTAAAATCACTACCTCCTTTCAACGTAGTCACCATATAAACCTTGTCGGTGAAAAATACCTGTTGGCTGTCGGTACTTTTGTTCAACCGCTGTCGGCTTTTTGAAACCAAACCTGTCGGTAAAATTACTACCTCTTTTCAGCGTAGCTACCGTATAAAACCCTGTCGGTAAGAAATAGCTGTCCGGCTGTCGGTACTTTTATCTCACCTGCTGTCGGCTTTTTCGCTCCCAACCTGTCGGTAAAATCACTACCTCTTTTCAACGTAACCACAGTATAAAACCTGTCGGTAAAAAATCAACTGCCGCTGTCGGTATCTTTTTGTCGGTATATCTCTCGGGATCAAGTCTTTTTGCCATGGCATGGCAAATTCTGTTTTTAGGCTCATAATGGGTCGCTGGTTAAGCATCACAATTATAATCTTCACAAAAATAGAACCCAAATTCTTTCTCTTAATGTTTATTAAAGCTATGAAATGTTTTTATCCTCTTGCCCCATCCAAAAGAATCATTTGCTTTGCCCGACTTAATTCTGCAATGAAAGGTATATCAGAAAATAGTGGTTTTAAAAGGCGCAACGTACTGATCATAGGCGTGCTGGGGTACCTGGCGCTTATGGTATTGGCCATGTTGCTGTACAAGGAGCGGACGGTTTTCGTAGATATAGCCTTCCACATGTTTTGTATAGTAAACGAAAGCAAGTTTGCCATTCAGAACCACCGCTTCGGCGCAGTGGTTACGCAGGTATTTCCGGTGGTTGCTTCCTGGCTGGATCTGTCTTTAAAGGATGTTGCCATCATCTACTCTACTGGCTTTATCATTTGGTTTTTCTCGGTTTTCCTCGTTATCATAGGCTGGTTCCGCAATGCGCGCCTGGCATTGGGGCTATTGCTGTTCAATACCCTCATGGTTACGCATACCTTCTATTGGGCACAGTCGGAGCTACCACAGGGTATGGGCTTCATGGTCTTTCATTTTGGGCTGTTGCTTTATATGGCTCAGCGCGATAGCGTGCCATGGTACCTTTGGCTGCTTGGTATTTCTTCTACTGGCTTCGTTATCTTTTTCCATCCGCTCTCGCTCTTTGCGTTCGTATTTATGATTGCATTTTTTGCGCTGTCCTACCTTTCCAGGTGGCGATTTTTTGCAGTAGCTTTTGGTGCTTACCTGTTTTTCTATGCGCTGAAGCACTTCCTGCTGCCTACCCCATACGAAAGCGGTGCTATGGGTGGCCTCAATAACTTCATTACCCTGTTCCCGAACTATTTTACCATACAGTCCAATAAGAATTTGCTGAGGTACTTTGTCTCCGATTATTACTTTATTCCACTGCTGCTTATAGCCATAGTAGCCTTTTACATTCGAGCCAAACAGTTCCTTAAGCTTGCTTTGGTATTGTCCTTCTTCTTCGGCTATATACTTATTGTCAATGTATCCTATGCTCAGGGTGCGCACCATTTTTATATAGAGAACCAATACCTTATTTTCTCGGTATTTATCATTATTCCATTTGTGTTCGATGTGCTGCCTGCTGTGCGAAGAGAATGGGTAGCCGCAGGTATTGTTTCCTGCATAGTGCTGGCTGGTATTGCCCGCATCTGGAGCACTCATCAGCTATATACCAACCGCCTTGTTTGGGAGCGGCAGTTGCTGGCTAAAACCGCCACCCTGCCCAACAAAAAGCTGATAGTACCCATTCAGTATGTACCTATGGATACCATGATTATGACCTGGGGCAGCCCCTACGAGTTTTGGCTGCTGTCTACCCTGGAGCTGCCCGAAACCCGCTCTGTGATAATAGAGGAGTACGAGGGCCAGTTCGATGCTAAAAAGGATTGTAGGGACTGCATCATATCCATGTGGTGGGAAAACGGCTACGATGGGTTGAATCCAAGGTACTTCGTTATGAAAGATACTACTGCCTATGCCAGGTACACCGGACAATAGGTAATTATCTCAAAAACCGTAGTACATCTGCGGCAGACTTCTCCGGTACGGTCTCCTGTGGTACGTGCCCTACATTGGGGTATATAATTATTCTGGAGTCCGGTATCTTCTTGAAGTGTTCAGCCTCTCCCACATTTATCAGCACGTCCTTATCGCCCCACAGTATCAGGGTCGGCGCTTTTATGGCTGCCAGCTCCTTTTCGTCAAACGATTTCAGGTAGGTAGCCCTTTGCACAAAGGCTTCCCTGTTTCCTTCCCTTCGGTTCAGGTCTGTGTACATGGCTATTTTTTGTGCGGTAGACCGCGTGGTATCGCCAAATACATCTACTACTGTTTTATCTACTATG
>DLGO01000069.1 GCA_002482725.1 Bacteroidetes bacterium UBA7692
GGCTACTGCCTACGTCGGATGTGAATGTAGGCTGTGCCTACGGCCTACTATCACACCACCAAACCCTTTACTACCATCCCACACCCTCGACCGCTCCGCTGTTCGGGATTTTCTGCAAGGAATCCCGAACCCAGACCCCAGGGTTCTCTGAACCCGTCTCCTGTATTCCCGGCTGTTAGTAGGGGCAATCCTTTACGGTTGCCCACCCTGGCTGTTCCTGGGCGTAGGCTACTGCCTACGGCCTACTATCACACCACCACACCCTTTACTACCATTCTACACCCTCGGCTGTTCCGCTGTTCGTGATTTTCTGAAAGGAATCCCGAACCCAGACCCAAGGTTTCTCCGAACCTGTATTCTGTATTCCCGGCTGTTCCCTCTCGCTCTCCGCCCTGTTTCTCAGCCCTCACTCATTCTCTCCCCCGCCAGGCATTTTGCATTAAGCCTCAGCGAGGCGCCCTGTTTGTAGAAATAACCAACCAGATTGGTACAGCCCCTGAGTGGCGTTCTGTTCTCCTGCGTATTTATATAATACCTGTCGCAGGCATCCGCCTGTCACCTCGCTTCAGGCTGTGTTCCGCTATTTAGGATTTTCTAAAAGATATCCAGAACCTGGAACTATCCATGCTGCGGTACTTTTTTAACCTCCGGTTGCGGTACTTTCAGCCAGGTTTCAAATCCTGTTTCAACCTTATTATCAATTACTTGCAGCATTTCCGCTGCGGTAGTTGCTGCGGTGGTTTCAACGCCTGCGCTGCGGTAAATTTTACTACTGTGTCAAAGAACATCTACTCATCTGACACCAACTTTCATTTCATGCGTTTAGTGTCATTTTCTTATTCTGACATACCATTTTTATACTGATAATCAATTATTTACCTCAATTCCAAAAATGACATCAAAACTTTTTTGAATGTCATTTAGTGTCACGCCATTGCCAGCCCTTTTGTCGGCAACTTGCGATACTTTCACCTCCATGACCCCAACAAGCTCTTCTCGGCGTAGGCTACTGCCTACGCCGGATGTGATTGTAGGCTGTGCCTACGGCTCACTATCGTACTGGCCACTTAACTCCAATTGTGACACCAACGTTCATTTCATCCGTTTAGTGTTATGAGCTTGTCGGCACTTCTGTCGATAATACCTGCGGTACTTTTCCCTCCCCACACTTGTTAAAAAATGGCGGTGGTTGGCGGTGGATGGCGGAAATCACGTTTTTTAGCTAGAGAACCGCTTTTCTTGCGGTACTTTTTTACACTCAATCCTTTATTCACCAACAGATTTGCCCAAAATTGTGTCGGTAAAAATTACCATCAAACTGTCGGCTCCAGCACCTCCTCAACCCGAAAAAAATGGCGAGGGATGGCGGAAATCACGGTTTTTACTCCTTTTTGCAATTGTTAAAACCTGCGGTACTCCATTGCGGTCTTTCTGTCGGTATTTATTCCCTCGTGTCACCCTGTATTCTCCCCGGTTTGTGTCCTCACAAAACGGAAATAGAACAAAATTCCCGTTCGTATTCCGGCTGAGGAGTTGGAACTGATTTTTCTGATGGAAATGTTTATTAAATTATTTTTTGATGCAGCAAGAAAGATTTTTGCAGCCATAGTTAACGCTCTGGCAAAAAAATCAGCCGCAGTTGCAACTGAAAATGATCATAAACAAACCAGCGGGATGAATCTGTTCTAACTCTGTATCCTTGGCCTTCCGTGAAATCTGGGTAATCCGTGATTCAGACAAAAAAATCCGTGATCCAAAGAACGCTTCAGGTCAATGACCCGCGCGCTAATATAAATCGCACCCACATCCAACTCTAGCAGGAAAGGCGGCAAAATGTTTCCTACCATTTAACCTGCTGATTCTAAGTATTATGTAGGGCAATTAAAAATCGTTAACTCTCCTTTTTGGGCGATGGTTTGGTGGTAAGGATTTTTACCACTTACATAAAAAGCGCAAAAGTGAACACTAGTTACCAAACAAACTCATTAGAAGCCATTACCGACATTAATTAATATTCAACCAACAAAATGCTTCACTACGGAGTTTCATAGCAATTTTCCACATGCCTAATTATCAGTCACTTAATCACTCTCCAAAGTAAAAAGCGCAAATGTGAACATTACCCTATTTTGATACACTACCATTTTGATACACTACCCATCTACCACTGATTAAAGCAAATCCCTCCCCGTTCCTTTAATCCTATACTTTGAGATTCTATTAAGCTCGGCGAATCTCTAAAAAACAACTTGAATCCAACTGATTTAAATATGATATCTCCTCCTTGAGTAATAACTTTCCAATCATATTGAATTTGTTCGTAAATATAATTTGCATTTTTAGCCTTATTGGGATTGTTTCGTTGTATTTCATCTATTTCTACATTGAGAGAATACAGAGATATATTTAAGTCATATACATTTCTAAATACCAAAGTAGCTTGGCAAACCCAAAACTTAAATTTAGTTCCATCCACCCATTTAACGATATAATCAATATCAAATATCAATTCAAACTTCTCCTCATCAAAAGCTACAGCATATATTTTATTATCATGCCATTGCATTTTTTCGAAATTCTTTTCGTCCCAAATTTCCCCTTTTAAATCTTTGTTTAGTTCCATATTATTTTATTCGAGTTTGTTTTTACTTAAATCTGTTTTAGGAATTTCATGTGGCTCAGCTGATCTTACGTTTTTATCCCGCTCTTCGGCATGTTTCAAAGGGCATGTCGAAGTTTAGATAAAGGGGGTTCTCTGAACCCCGGCTAACCCTCGCTCAACATCAAAAGTCCTTTTCGTGTGCCATAAAAATCACAGCAGCTGCTCAACAAATACTCCTCTTCTACGCCTCATGAGCACAAACATCTTTCCTTTGTCTCAGGATTCAACCCAAAGCGCAAATGTGGCCTCGCATTTTTCCCAAACTACAGATAAGGATCTCACCCCTTCAACCACCTAGTCTACAAACCTGAACTTGATAAGCACCCAGGCAGCTTTCAACCCATCCGTCCATTGCATTTTTTTACCCTCGGCAAAGGAGCGCGGGTAGTAGTGCATCGGCAGCTCATATATTTTATACCCCAGCTTCGATACCTTGGCCGTTACCTCCGGGCAAAACTCAAACCTGTTGTACGTAAGGGTAATCTGCTGTATCACATCTTTTTTAAAAACCTTGTAGCAGGCAGCCTCATCCGTTATCCGCTGGTTGTACAGCAGGTTGGCCAGTTGCGATACAAACCTGCCACCTATGTCATATAGCCAATACCTGTCTCCTATGGCGGGGTTCAGGTTGCGCGAGCCATACACCACGCTCGCCTTGCCATCTATTATGGGCTGCACCAGGTGCACATAGTCCATAGGTTCGGTCTCCAGGTCGCCGTCTTGTATTATCAGCATATCGCCATGTATGTGGCCTATGCCTGTGCGTATGGCAGCTCCCTTGCCCTGGTTCACGGTATGCGAAAAAATGCGTAGCCCGTATTCCTCTTTCAATGATTGCACCACTGCCAGCGTATCATCGGTACTGGCATCGTTCACCACTATTATTTCTTTTTCAAGTGGCACCTCATATACTTTTTTCAGTAGCTCGGCTATGGTTTTTTGTTCGTTGAATACGGGAATGATTACCGATAAAAGCATATTCTTATTTTGGCTGTATGGCCTGCGTTGCAGGGGTGTTTGTTGGTGGTTGTAGCTTATTCAGTTGCTGTAGGGTACTTTGTAGTCCCTGCACATTTGGGTTCAGCGCATTGGCCTTCTCCAGGTACACTCTGGCAGAGTCAAGCTCTATAGCCGACAGGTAAGCCTGCCCTACATGTGCCAGCAGGTCAGCATTTACGCCCAGGCGTTTCATGGCCAGCTTATTTATTTCGGCAGAGGCTTTGTAATTAGTCGTCCGGTACAGGTCGTAGCTCAGTAGGTTGTACATTTCCAGGTTCATGGAGTCGAACCGGAGCCCGTGTTCCAGCCAGCCTATCGAGCATTGTATATCGTTTTTGGCCTGGCATATCCTCGATGCACTTTTGTATGGAGTGGGGAACGTGGAGTCAATCGTTATGGTGCGCTGGTAATACTTCAGTGCGCTGTCGGGCCGGTTCATCACTTCATTTAATCTGGCCAGGTCGTAGTGCGGATTAAAGAATGGGGGATATATCTCTATTGCCCTTTTAAAGTGTTTTTCGGCATTTAATCGGTACTCCAGTTGTACGGCAGGGTCTTTTTGGTCAAATGAATATATGGTGTATTGCAGTGCCAGCAGGTTGTGCGCCTGTGTCGATTCGTCCAGGTGCTCTATATCATGTTGGAAAAGGACAAGGTGGTTTTCCCATTGCTCATTTCGTGCAATGGTAAGCCCCGAATACATAAGCACAATGATGGTAAGCACCACCTTTGGCACCATAGGTAAAAGGGTGACTGAGCTGAGGCCTGCCCATGGTTTTTTACCCTGATCTATAAAATAATGCAGCATACCTGCTATGGCTGTACAAAAACCGATAGAGGGGATAAGGAGGAACCTGTCACCCATCATGCCCGGTAGTGGTACTATGATATTCAGAAAAGGGAAGAGCGTAATAAGAAAAAATGCAATGCCAATGGATATGGCAATATTGCGCTTATAGAATAGTATCATAGCCAAAACAAGTGCCAGCCCAAGTACGCCCCCGACTATTGCCTGTTGCGTATATATCGGTGTGGGTTTTATTACAGCATACCCGTAATAATAGGAGAGGGGGTAGGCTATTGTAATGAGCTTCAGGTATTGGGTGAAAATAGAAGAGGCGGTGCCAAACCTGATGCTGGGGCTGGGATTTAAACCTACGGGAAGCTCAGGGAATTCTAAATTCCTTTCGGTGGACTGTGCCTCAAAGGAAACCTTATTTTGTACGGAAAGGGTACTTTCCTGTTTAGTAACGGCCGTAGCAATCTTTGGGCTCTTTCCATAGAAAAGTGCAAGTAAAATAAAAGCTATGACCATCAATGCGGTCTCATAATTCAGGAGCCAGGTGGTTAGTTTTTCTTTACCCTTTATCAATATAAAAATGAAAATATTGGTTGCTATTACCTCTCCTGCATATATCCAGGGAATTGAAGGGTCATCTTCTTTGAACAGGTCCATTAATCCACCCAGGTTTAATACGTTGTACATTACCAGAAGTAAGTAAGCCCATTTTAATTGTCGGGTGCGTATAAATACTGCTGACAGTACTATTAAAATGATAGGCGTTACATAGAAATCCATTATCCCTAAACATACAACATAGGCAACTGCAATAATCAGGGCTATGTTGTCCTTTGCCAGCATTGCCAGAATTACAAAAATGGTAATTGCGATATACAAAAGCCAGATGATCAGTGTCAGGTTTGGGCAAAAAAGCAGGTAATAAATGATGATGCCCATCAGTAAGATCATAATCCTCAGGTAGTATTTCCTGAAAAACTGAAGCGCAGCAAGCAGTATTACGAAGTTCAAAAGCAGCAAATGGAAATTGAGGGTAGCGCTGCACACAGACAGATAGGCTACCGAAAAAATCAATATGGCTATTCCTTCTTTTTTTCGGGGTAATGCAGGCGACAATACATCTGCTCCGAAATTCCGTATGAAATTTCCGGTTATTTCTGAAACGCCTGACCCTGCATTCCTGAATATATTTTTTGAAAACTCAATAACGGCTTCCCTGTTTTTTATGAATAGCACAAATAGGGTAACTGCATACAAAGCAACAGAAAACAGCACGAATACAGGCTGCAGGTTCGGGACGCAGAAGTAGGATACAATAAGGGGCGCTGTCGGAAACAGCAAAAAGATAAAATCAGATGGCTTACGGTCAACCAACAGGGTCGATAGTGGTATCAGGAAAAGTAAGGAAAAAGAGGTGTTCTTTGACAGGAGGGATAAGGCAATAAACAGGATACTGAATATTCCGGCCTTTATGTCTTCATAAAAGAAATTGAGCGCATACTTCCATGCCAATAGCATGAACAGCAACGACAGTATCTCATCCCTGTTTTTGATGCTGCATACTACCTCGGTATGTATGGGATGTACCACAAAGATAATAGATGCTATAATCGGCAGCCATGGGTAGCGCTCCGCAAACAGCTGCTTCAGCAGGTTGTACAGCACTATACATAGCAGTGCATACAGCAGCAGGTTAAAGAAGTGGCTTGTCTTGGCACTTTCACCAAAAAACTGGTGCTCTATGGCAAAGGTTACATGCACCACCGGGCGGTACTCGTACTTGTAGCCCATGGCATCGGCATAGTATGGGTTGGTGAGTATATCGGGTATAGCTTCCAGCCCCTTCGATGTAAACCTATGGTTACGGGTTACCAGCTCATCATCCAGGTTGTAGCCATTGGGTACAGAGTTGGCATATATTATGAAGACAAGCGCAGCAAGCAGTAGCTGCCATTGGTTCCTTTTCAGAAAGGACTCCTTGCTTCCTGTTGGTTTGCTCTTTTCTTTCTTTTGTAGCGCCATTATTTCTTCCTTAGTTCTATAAATGAACACTTGTACCCACTCTTGGTATCTATTTCCTCTCGCGATGCTTCGATAAAATTATTCAGGTTCAAAGCCGAAAAGTAAGTGTCTGCCTGCGGAAATGTGGCCTGCACTATGGTCAGGTATATCACATCCATCAGGTGTATGCTGGCATTGTATATCTCAGCTCCGCCTATTATCATCAGCTCCTGCTCACCATTTTCCCTTGCGGCTTCTATCCCTTTTTCTATGGTGTCTACAACTATGCACTTTGGTGCATCAAAATCAGCTTTTCTGGTCACCACTATATTGGTGCGGTTTGCCAGGGGGCGGTACTTTTCGGGCAGCGACTCGTACGACTTGCGGCCCATAAGCACATGGTGGCCCCGGGTAATATCTGTAAAGTGCTTCATGTCTTCGGGTATATTCCATAGCAGGTCGCCTTTGGCGCCTATCTCATTATTTTGTCCGCAAGCCACTACCGCAGCAATTTTCATACGTTCGTTTTTTATAATGCATCAGGGCAGTTGGGCCGCATCGTGCATTCTACTATTCAATTCGTGCTGTGAATGTAAAAATTGATTGCATAATTATCTTAACAGTTGGTAACTCTGCATTTGCAAATACGTAAGTTGTATCAAAAAAATCGTATTTTGGTGAAAGCTATGGAGGAAGTTCAAGTAATAGAAGAGAATGATGATAAGAAAGTAATTTTAAAACATTACCGCTCTTTGCTGCGCTCGTTTCGCAACAGTGTTACTGCTTCCGACAAAAAGATGATCCGGAGGGCTTTTGAAACAGCGATGGAGGCCCACAAGGATATGCGCCGCAAAAGCGGTGAGCCTTATATACTGCATCCCATAGCTGTAGCGCAGATAGCCAGCGAAGAGATGGGGCTCGATGCCACATCCATAGTATGCGCACTGCTGCACGACGTAGTAGAGGATACCGAAATGACCCTTGAGGAGCTGGAGCGCATGTTTAATAAGGACGTCGCAAAAATCGTAGACGGCCTTACCAAAATATCTGGCGTGTTTGACCTCAATAGCTCTATACAGGCCGAAAACTTCCGTAAGCTGCTACTTACGCTGAACGATGATATACGAGTGATATTGATAAAGCTGGCAGACAGGCTGCACAACATGCGCACCCTGGACTCCCTGCGCCGCGACAAACAGCAGAAGATTGCCTCCGAAACGCTTTACCTGTATGCACCCCTGGCACACCGCATGGGTCTGTACAAGATAAAGACAGAAATGGAGGACCTGTCGCTCAAGTTTACCGAGGGCATAGTTTACCACGACATAGCCAAAAGGCTGCAGGAGACGAGGCGCGAGCGGAGCAAGTTTATCAATGACTTTATAAAGCCGCTGAAAGAAGAGCTGGAGCGCCGCGAGTTTACCTTCGACATATATGGCAGGCCCAAGTCGATATACAGCATCTACAATAAGATAAAGCACAAGGGCGTACCATTCGAAGAAATTTACGACCTTTTTGCCATCCGTATCATATTGCACTCCGAGCCCGATTTCGAAAAGAGCGATTGCTGGGGAGTGTACTCGGCTATAACAGATATATACCGCCCCAACCCCGACAGGCTACGCGACTGGCTCAGTAACCCCAAAGCCAACGGCTATGAGGCGTTGCACACAACTGTGATGAGCAGCAGCGGAAAGTGGGTAGAGATACAGATACGTACCGACCGTATGCACGAGGTGGCAGAAAAGGGTTTTGCCGCCCACTGGAAATACAAGGACAATGTGGCGCAAAACGTAATGGATGCGCCACGTC
>DLGO01000131.1 GCA_002482725.1 Bacteroidetes bacterium UBA7692
GAAAATACAGCGCTTGATTTTTGGTTACCTTTTGATCAAGCAAAAGGTAAGGCAAGAAAAAACTACGTTGAATAAATTCTGCGTGTGCCAGGTGTTTCAAAGTTATTGATTACTCTTCAGAACGCTCATAGTGTCCCCATTCGACAACTTGCGTAAGCAACATCGCTACTATTTGCTATTCCAATGAGGTTCCATCTTTATGGTGTATTTGTAGGGGCGTATTGCATATGCCCTTGTTCACCTGATTGACATAACGCTGCCATTATTGGCACGGTTAACGGTGGCAATTCCTTAAAACAATATTCCTGCAATAGTAGCGCTCAGGTACGATGCCAATGTACCACACAGCAATGCCCTGAAGCCCAAAGCCGCCAGGTCCTTGCGCCTGTCCGGTGCCAGCTCGCCTATGCCACCCACTTGTATCGCAATAGAAGAAAAATTGGCAAAGCCGCAGCAAGCAAAGCTTGCAATCATTGCACCCTTGGCACCCAAAGCGCCGCTGCTTATCATAGGGGCCATATTGGCGTAAGCCACAAATTCATTGATCACCAGTTTAGTACCTAGCAGCGTTCCAACCGTATGTGCATCCGACATAGGCACACCCATAGCCAGTGCAAATAGCGAGAATATGGAGCCGAAAATGGCATCAAGGCTCAGGTGCGATATATCTATGCCTACCAGCGATAAGTCAAGTCCCGTTAGGGCCACCAGTCTGCCACCCCATCCTAGAAATGCATTAACCAGGGCAATAAGGGCAATAAAGCCGATCAACATCGCAATTACATTCAGTGATACTTTCAATCCGTCACCCGCACCATGCGATATGGCATCCAGCAGGTTGGCGTGCGCCTTCTTTACTTCCAGCTTCACAGCGCCTTTCGTTGCGCTCTCCTCGGTTTCCGGCAATACTATTTTGCTTATCACCAATGCTGCCGGTGCAGCCATTATGCTCGCTGCCAGCAGGTACGATGCAGGCACCCCCATAGATATGTACACCGCCATTACGCCACCTGCTATGCAGGCCATGCTCCCGGCCATACTGGCCAGCAGCTCGCTTCTGGTCATAGTGCTCAGGTATGGTTTTATCATTATCTGCGCTTCTACCTGCCCTACAAATGTGCTGGCCACGTTGCTTAGTGCCTCGCTGCCGCTTACGCGCATCAGGAAGTGCACTATGCGGGCAAAGAAGCTCACCACTATCTGCATCAACCCTATGTGATATGCTATGCTTACCAGCACTGCTACAAATATGATGGTAGGCATTATTTTAAACATAAAAAGGAACGAATACTGCCCCAGCACAGGTGCCAGTAGTTCGGTATGTACCAGTCCGCCAAATACAAACTCTCCACCCTTGTCGGCATAGCCCAGTAGCTTTGTTATAAATGCCCCAAGTGTGGCAAATATCTGCTGCCCTATGCTTGTCTTTAATATGAAAATGGCGAAACCCAGCTGCAGTGCAAGCCCGCTCAACACCAATCTCAGGTTTATCGCCTTTCTGTTGCTCGAGAACAATAAGGCTATACCCAGTATCACCACTACACCTATCAGTCCGGTAAATCTTTCCATCTTTCTAAAACATGCTGTTTACGCCCAAACCTATACATTTTTTCTGAACCACATATTTTATATTCCTCAGGTGGATATTGTTATTATAAATACAGATACAATTTTTTTAGTTTGCACCACAACTTTTTGCAATACATGAATAGGTTTTTACTTGGTATATTTTGCCTGTTGCTGAATTTAGCGACCATTTCCGGCTTTGGGCAAACATCGGAGGAGAATAAAATAGAGGAACAGATAACCAAGGCACGTGAGCTGATGCAGTCAGGTTCCTCCAGCGATATGCAGGACGCCAAAGCTATTTCTGCGCGCATCATTGCCTCCTCTCAGCAGATAGGGTACAGGAGGGGTTCTGTAGAGGGGTTGAATATTATGGCCGATGTGATGGACTCCGAGGGTGGTACGGCTATGGCTATCAAGCTACGCAAACGCGCTACTAAAATAGCCAATGACCCCAACTACGCTTCTAATGCTATAATAATAGATAACAGCAGTACTAAGCCGGCCTCATCATCATCTTCTAAATCTACACCTTCCTATCAGGAGCCTGTGGTAGAGGAGCGCCGCGATCCGGAACCGGAGCCTGCAAGGGCAGAACCCCGTCATACACCTGCACCGGCTAAGTCAGCTCCTTCAGCGGCAGTAGCAGTAGTGGAAAAGGAAATACAAAAAACACAGAACGATTTGCAGGAGGCTAAGCGTAAGCTGGTAGAGGCCATTAGCGATACCAACAAGCAGGATGGTGAGAACAAAGCCGTGAAGCTGATGGCAGAGATAGAGGCGCTTTCCAGCCAGGTAGCAGACCTGAGCAAGGAAAAGGAGTTGGCCTCCCTGCGCGATGAGCAGCAGCGCCAGATCGGTATTATATTGATATGCGGTATTGTATTGGCATTGTTGCTGTTGTTCTTTGTGGTAAGGCAATACATGGCCAAGAACAAGGCTAACCGTGAAATGGAGAAGAAGAATGCGGAGTTGGCGGCAGCTTACGACAGCTTGCACAGTACTCAGGAGCAGTTGGTACAGAAAGAGAAGCTGGCATCACTTGGTCAGTTGACCGCCGGCATAGCCCACGAGATACAGAACCCGCTGAACTTTGTAAACAACTTCTCTGACCTGAGCATAGAGCTGATGCAGGAAATCCAGGAGAGCAACGATGTAAGTGAGATAAAGGAAATTTCGGGCGATGTTATCCAAAACCTGCAAAAAATACACACCCATGGCCAGCGCGCTGCCAGCATAGTGCGCAACATGCTACAGCACAGCCGCGAGCAAAAAGGCGACAAAGAGCCAACTAATATCAACGACCTGCTGGGCGAATACTTCAACCTGGCCTTCCACGGTATCCGCGCTACCGACAAGGACTTTAACTGTAAAATGAACCAGGAACTGCAACCAAACCTGCCTGCTATACCACTTATAAAACAGGATGTAGGCCGCGTATTCCTCAATATGTTCAATAATTCATTTTATTCTGTCAGTAAAAAGACCAAAAATTCGGGTGCCGATTTTGTGCCTACAGTATCGGTTAAGTCTGTGCAGAGTGCAGATAAAATAGTGATTACCCTGCGTGACAATGGTATGGGTATGAGCAAAGAGGTTCAGGAGAAGCTTTTCAATCCGTTCTTCACCACCAAGCCTACAGGAGAGGGTACAGGATTGGGGCTGTCCATCAGCCACGATATCATCGTTAAAATTCACGGTGGCACTATAGCGGTGGAATCAAAGGAGGGCGAGTATGCACAGTTTATAATTACATTACCAATTGCATAATATTTTACACCATGCCATTACACATATTAGTAGTAGACGATGAGGAGGATGTAGAGCACCTTTTCCGTCAAAGATTCAGAAAGGAAGTAAACGATGGTAAAGCTGCATTGCACTTTGCCAATTCAGGATTGTCTGCCCTTACACAGCTGGAGGCAGTAGACAAAAAGGATATTATTATCATTCTATCCGATATAAACATGCCTGGCATGTCGGGGCTGGAGTTGCTTGAGAAAATTAAACAATTATACCCGGAGAAGAAGGTGATGATGATATCGGCTTATGGCAACGAGCAGTATATGAATGATGCCAAGGTAAAAGGGGCAGACGACTTTCTTACCAAGCCGGTGGATTTTAAATTATTAAAAGAGAAATTGCTGACAGAAGCATAACTGCTGAAAATTATGGAAGTACTTGTAAAAGAGAGGCCAATCAGGATTCTGATAGTAGATGACGAGCCGGATATTCTGCCCCTTATGACACAGCGTCTCAGGGGATTGGTAAAAGAAGGTGTCTGCGACCTGGAGTTTGCATCCAATGGGGCAGAGGCCCTGGAAAAAATAAAGAACGACAGAACCATAGATCTGGTGCTTACCGACATCAACATGCCGGAAATGGATGGCCTGACACTATTGTCGCGTATCAACGAAATGAATAGCGTAATAAAAAGCGTAGTTATATCTGCCTATGGTGATATGAGCCGCATACGCACAGCTATGAACAATGGCGCTTTTGATTTCCTTACAAAGCCCCTGGAGATTAATGACTTTAAAGCCACTATCGACAAATCCCTAAAGGAAATTCGCTACGAGCATACAGCGCGTGAAGCAAAATCGCGTTACGAAACCGAACGCTCTAAACGCGAAGAGGCAGAGAACGCGGCCAAGATCAAGCAGGAGTTCCTGGCAAACATGAGCCACGAGATACGCACG
>DLGO01000116.1:0-14779 GCA_002482725.1 Bacteroidetes bacterium UBA7692
GGAGTTCTGCCAGGCACTGTTGTGGAGCCTACAGGTACAGGATTGCCCAGGAATGTATATGGAGCAGTTCCTCCACCTACATTAAGTGTCAAGGTACCATCATTTGCGCCATTACATGTTACATCGGTATGAGACGATGTAGCAGTTAAAACCGTAGCCGGTTCTGTTATAGCTATGCTTATAGATTTTGTACAAAGGTTTGCATCAGTTAAAGTAAGGATATATGTACCTGCCGGTATAGCATTAAGATCTTCTGTTGTTGGCCCGCTTGTCCAGCTGTAGATATATGGTACGGCACCTCCCGATGCAGTTACATCAATAGACCCTGTCGAACCGCCCCTGCATAACACATTTACATGTGTTTCACTAAGTGCTAAAGCCGCAGGTTGTGTTAAGGTTGCACTTACAGTTGTGGTACAATTATTGGCATCTGTAACAGTAACGGTATAAGTACCGATTGGCAAGCCGCTTCTGTCTTCAGTGGTTACACCGCCCCAATTGTATGTGTATGGTGTGGTTCCTCCTGTTACCGTTACATCTATAGAACCCGTAGAGGCGCCATTGCATCCCACATTCACGTGTGTTTCAGTAGCGGTAAGCACTGCAGGCTCGGTTATAACTTCACTTACAGCTACTGTGCATCCATTTGCATCTGTCACGTTACCTGCATATGTACCCGGAGTTCTGCCGGGTACTGTTGTCGTTCCCGGTGGCACGGGATTACCCAGGTATGTGTAAGGCACTGTGCCGCCGCCAACAGTCAGCGTAAGCGTGCCATTGGCAAGGCCATTACAGGTTACATTAGTATGTGAAGACGTCGCTGTTAAGGCAGAAGCCGGCTGAGTTATGGTAGCACTATCAAGGCGTTTGCAATTATTACCATCCTTTATAGTTACATTATACTTGCCCGCTGCAAGGCTCACAGGATTGTTTCCTGTTACTGTTCCCGGATTCCATGTATAGGTAATAGCAGGTTGCCCACCTGTAGTTACAATATTAATACTTCCGGTATTTTGACCGAAACAATTAATATTCTGAGAGGTAAGGGTATGTGTAAATTGTGCAGGTTCGGTAAGCGTTGTTGAGGCTGTTTTGGTACATCCTTTATCATCAGTAACCGTTACTGTATAAGGACCTGCACCTAAACTCAGGTTATTCTGGGCGGATGAAATATTACTCCAAAGATAAGTATAAGGGGGATTTCCACCAGTTACGTTTGCCATAGCACTACCTGTTTTAGAGTGGTAGCAGCTATCATCCACTTTTGTTATACTAATATTCAATGCCGGTGGTCCGGTTATAGTTCCTGTACCTGTGGCTGTGCATGATTTGCTATCTGTAACTGTAACCGTCACGGGGCCTGCAGCCAGATTGGCGATTCCTGCAGAAGTTTGCCCTCCTCCCCACACATATGTGTAGCTTGGATTTCCTCCACTGACCGAAACAGTTGCCTGTCCGTCATTTATCCCTGAACAGGATGTATTTATAGTACCAACTGTAGCCACCATTGCTGCAGTCGGTTGTGTTATGGTAACAGTACCATTAAAATTATTTCCTGCGCCATCAGAATATGTGTAAGTATAATTCCCTGCAGGTTTATTAGTTATTGTAGGTCCAGTGCCTCCACCGCTCCACGAAATATTTATCGGAGCTGTTCCACCTGTCACAGTAAGTGTTGCACTACCTGTGCTCTGGCCAAAGCAATTTACATTAGTTGTAGTTACCGAAGAGGTAATACCGCATGGAAGCGAAGCGATAACAGCCTTATACTGCAATAGAGAAGAGCAACCATTAGCATCCTTAAAATCTACTATATACGTTCCCGGATAAAGATTTGAAACATTCGGGCCCGGTGGAAAACCAGGTCCCCATGTAATACCCTGATATGGTAATGTTCCACCTGAAATCACAACTGAAGCAGATCCGTTATTTGTATTACAGTTAGCATCAGTTTTAGTAACTGTTGCCGTTATAGGTGTAGGTTCGGTAAGGGTATAGTTCGCAGTCGTACTGCATACTCCATCTGTTACTGATACATTATAGGTACCAGCGGCAGCGCCTATTTTGGTATTATTAAAGGTAGGAACAGATCCGGCCCATGTATAATTGTAACCTCCATATCCTGCACTTATACCGAAACCACCTGACGTATTAAGGGTTATGCTGCCATTTGCTGCTCCGTTACAGTTTGGAGTTACAATTACGGGAGTCAATGTTATTGGAGGATTGATAAAAATCTGCTTGGAATAGACATTCGGGCATCCATTCACATCTGTTATAGTAAGGCTCACAGTTTTGGTACCGGTCGAAGCGTACGTGTGCGAAGGATTCTGCAATGAAGAAGTAGTACCATCTCCAAAGTCCCAGGCCCATGAAAGCACAGAACCTACATTACTTGTAGAAATATCTGTAAACTGAACAGTTTTATCGCACGACTGATAATTGACGCCTGCAACCCAGCTTGATGTCGCTTTTATACATACCCTTTGTTCATTGGTACCACCGCCCGTGGCAGCTGTCCAGCCCCAATTCACAATCGGGTTACCATTAAAATAAGTGCCTACTATATTATTGATAACAATACTCTGCCTTACTACTCCATCGAAATATACCGTATATGTTGATGTATTTACATTCCAGGATACACGTACCACGTGGTTCTGACAATTGTCTATATTACCGTTATTGGTAAGTGCAGATACAGGTCCTGCTACATTATGGTTAATGTTTCCTGCAGAATGTATACCAATGTGAGCATACCCCGGGTCACCGGCACTTGAATTTTCATACGTATCAAACTCTACCGCCAGCGAAAACGGCTGGGAGCCACCTGCATAGCCTAATCCTCCACCCGCACTTCCCAACCCATTAGGGTTACTGGTAAGGGCAAATGTCAATCCATCTGCGCCATCACCATCATTACAGCCCAAAAAAACATCAAATGAATAATCAAATGAATTATTAAGGTCAATGGTCTGGTTTTGGAATATTGCTCCCGATTGATTCTCGGCATCGACAGTAAGCCTATAACAGTTACATCCCCCGAAAGAAGTTGCACCACCCAGTATGGTATAGTTCTGTGCAGAAGCTAATTGGCCAAAGGCTAAAAAAAATATAAATAAGTAAAATTTATTCAAGCGGAAATTCATTTATTCGTTCTGTTAGTAATTAATAGATACCTATATTTCAATTTTAGTTGTACAGCAGCATGTATTAATAATACACTATAAGTTGTATTTATACATTGCGCATATAACAGATTCACTTCAACCTAGTATCTATGGTTTGTTCCGGACAAGCAACACTTAAACAAACTTTAAATACAGGTCCGCAAACGATACTCATAATTAAATGAGCTGTCTTATACAGTCACTCGAAGTTACAAATAAGATGGTAAAACACTAAATTTGTTTATAACAAAAAGTGATTTTTTCAACATTCTACAGGATAAACAGCATGTTTCCGAAAAAATATTCAGCGTCCCTATTGCAAAGATGCTTCTAAATGTTATTTTTGCAGTCCTTTTTTAAAAATTAGGGTTAAAATATATATTGAATGGGTCACAAAACCAGTCCTATAGCCAACAGGCTAGGCATAGTTAGAGGTTGGGATAGCAATTGGTACAGCGGAAAAGACGCTAGTACGAATCTTATCGAGGATCAAAAAATCCGCAGCTACCTGAATGCACGTATCAACAAAGGCGGCATTTCTAAAATAATGATAGAGCGCTCTTTGAGCCGTGTTACTATCACTATACATACTTCACGTCCGGGTATAATCATCGGTCGTGGTGGTAATGAGGTAGACCGCATCAAAGGTGAGTTGAATAAACTTACCGGCAAAGATGTGCAGATCAACATTTCTGAAATCCGTCGTCCTGAAGTGGATGCAGCTATTGTAGGTGAAACTATTGCTAAACAGCTTGAAGCGCGTATCAACTACCGCCGTGCTGTTAAAATGGCAGTAGCATCAGCTATGCGTATGGGTGCAGAAGGTATTAAAGTACGTGTTGGTGGTCGTATAGGAGGTGCAGAGATTGCACGTTCTGAAGAGTACAAGCAAGGAAGGGTGCCTCTACACACATGGAGGGCAGATATAGACTATGCTTTGGTAGAAGCTCAAACCGTATACGGCAAATTGGGTATCAAAGTATGGATATGCAAAGGTGAGGTTTATGGTAAAAAAGACCTTACTGAAGTAGTAGTAGAAAAAGAAGATGGACGTAAACCACAACGTGGCGGTGAAAACCGTGGCGGTGGTGACCGTGACCGTCGTGGAGGTGGTGAAAACCGTGGAGGTGGCGATCGCAGAGGCGGTGGCAACAGCGGTGGAGGCGGCAGAAGATAATCTGAGCGATAGTTAAGAATATATTAAGAACAAAGAAAGTATTGTATTATGTTAATACCTAAGAGGACAAAATTCCGTAAGCAGCAGAAAGGTAGGATTAAAGGTGTAGCACACCGTGGATTCACCATCGACTTCGGAACTTACGGTTTGAAATCATTGGAAACAGTGCAACTGACCAACAAACAAATAGAAGCTGCACGTATAGCAGTAACACGTTTCATGAAACGTGAAGGTAAAGTTTGGATCCGCGTATTCCCTGATAAAATCATTACCCGCAAACCTGCAGAGGTAAGGATGGGTAAAGGTAAAGGTAACCCGGAAGGTTGGGCTGCTATCGTTCGCCCTGGTACTATCATCTTCGAATGTGATGGAGTATCAAGCGAAGTAGCACAGGAAGCTTTGCGTCTTGCTGCACAGAAACTACCGGTAAAAACCAAATTTGTAACTGCTCACGATGCAGTTAACGCATAATTGAGAATAGAATTAAACTTTAAGTAATGGGAGCAAATAAAGCTTTACAACAAAAAGACATCGCACAATATAGCACAGAGGACCTGGCTACTAAAATCAATGAAGATACAACTGCATTGAGGCGATTAACTTTTAACCACGCGGTTACTACACTTGATAATCCGCTTTCTATACGTGCTAAACGCAGGGATATCGCACGTTTATTAACAGAATTGAACAAACGATAAAAAAGATCCAGCATGGAACAGGAATTGGAATTAACACGCACCTTCAGAAAAGAGCGTATCGGTGTAATAACAAGCGATAAAATGGACAAAACTATTACAGTTGCCATTGAACGTAAAGTGAAGCACCCTATTTACGGCAAGTTCGTAAAGCAAACAAAGAAATTCAAAGCTCACGACGAAAAGAATGAAGCTAAAACCGGCGATACCGTAAAAATTATGGAAACACGCCCTTTGAGCAAAACAAAGCGTTGGAGATTAGTAGAAATATTAGAAAGAGCTAAATAATTATTGGCTGTAGTTATACACCCAATTAGTAAAACGAAAGAAAACAATATAAAGTTATGTTGCAGCAGGAATCAAGGGCAGTTGTAGCCGACAACAGCGGAGCAAAAGAAGTGCTTGTAATACGTGTTTTAGGAGGATCTAAAAGACGTTATGCAAGTGTAGGCGACAAAGTGGTTGTATCTATTAAGAAAGCATTGCCTACAGGCGGAGCTAAAAAAGGTACAGTTTCTAAGGCCGTAGTTGTACGTACAACAAAGCACCTAAGAAGGAAAGACGGATCTTATATCCGTTTTGACGACAATGCAGTTGTATTGCTAAACAACCAGGACGAACCAAAAGGTACACGTATCTTTGGACCGGTAGCCCGCGAACTGCGCGATAAGCAGTTTATGAAGATTGTTTCATTGGCACCTGAGGTGCTTTAATTCCGAACAAACACACGGAAAATATATAAGAGTTATGAAACTAAATATAAAAAAAGACGACTTAGTAGTAGTTATTGCAGGTGAAGGCCGCGATAGAACTAAATCTAAAAGGGTACTAAAAGTAGATCGCGAAAAAGGTCGCGTAGTTGTAGAAGGTGTAAACATCCAATCTCGTGCTACCAAACCTAATGCTGCTAATCCAAATGGCGGTATCCTAAAGCGTGAAGCTTCTATACACATCTCTAACGTTCAACTATTGAGCGATGGTAAACCAACCCGCGTTGGTAAAAGAGAAGAGAAAGGCAAATCAGTACGCTACTCTAAGAAAACAGACAAAACAATTTAAAAAGTAAAGCTATCAGCAAAAGTTATGGCTAGATATATAGGACCTACAACAAAAATTGCCCGCAAATTCGGAGAAGCTATCTACGGAGCGGACAAATCTTTCGACAAGCGCAACTACCCTCCGGGGCAGCACGGCTTAAGCAAAAAGCGCAAACAACGCTCTGAATATGCTATTCAGCTTACTGAAAAGCAAAAAGCCAAATATACTTATGGCTTATTGGAGCGTCAATTCCGCAACTTGTTCGAAAAAGCAGCGCGTAAAAAAGGTGTAACAGGTGAAAACTTGTTGAAACTTCTTGAAAGCCGTTTGGATAACACAGTATTCCGTTTGGGATTCACCATCACACGTATGCAAGCACGTCAGTTGGTTACACACAAGCACGTAACTGTAAACGGAGAATTGGTAAACATACCTTCTTTCCTTTTGCGTCCGGGCGATAAAGTGGCTATCCGCGAAAAGAGCAAAACACTTGAAGTAGTTCAAACTTCTATGTCTGGCAAAGGCAAAAAATTCAACTGGTTGACAGTTGATGAGAAAGCAGTTGAAGGTACTTTTGTTGATTTCCCTGAGCGCGATCAAATACCGGAAAACATCAACGAACAGTTGATAGTAGAGCTATACTCTAAATAAGATAATTCTAACTATACTCATAAGAAAAGCATCTCCACAAGAGATGCTTTTTTCGTTTATGCCATAGCATCACCTACTATTTTTGAGAGGCCTTACGCCTTTCCATCGTGCCAAAGAACCCTTTAACTAGCAAATGCATGATAGCTGATGAACGATATCCTCCAGGATACTTGCACAGTTTTAAACAGACTTAAAGAATCACCTTTAGTCTTTTCTTTTACCCCTATTTGTTATTGATTACTCCTCCCCTTCCTGCTTAAGATTAGTAGGGGTATTCTTCTTGCGCCACTCCGTTGGGGTTAGTCCCGTAGCGTGCTTAAAGAAAGTATTGAAGGTAGACTTCGAATTGAATCCACACTCATAAGCTATAGCCACCAGTGTCAGGTGCTCGTATGCAGGGTCAAGCATACGCAGTTTGGTCTCTTCTATGCGGTATTCGTTTATATACTCAAAGAAATTCTTTCCCAAATGATTATTGAACAGCATCGTCAACTGGTGCTTGGGTATATTCAGCTTAGCCGACAAGTCCTGGAGCGTAAGCTCAGGATTCAGGAATGGCTTAGCCGATAACATATACTGCTGCATTTTCTGCAATTGCTTCGCCTTTTCAGGTGATAGTTCCTGCACCTCTGTTTTAGGTACTGCCGGTGCTGGCACTCCTGTTTCTTCAGGCTTGGGAGTTTCTATCGGCGGTACGACTGCTTCTGCTAAAGATTCCGGCGCTGTCTCCTCCTGCTTCATATTGGCTATTACATCGCTTACCTTCCTCCTGTATAGCCCTTCGTCGTCTTCAAACTCGGCTTCGTCCTTAAACAGGTTCGGCTGCTTTATAGCGAAGTAACTTACCGAGTAGGTCATTATCATCAGCCCTATACTTGGTATCGTTTCCAAACCGGCAGAGTCTGCCCCTGAGAATGCCGAGTAGAACTTCGTGATGAAGTAGATAACGTAGGTAATCAGGAATATAACCGAGATGTAGTTCAGCCAAAAAAGCCTGTTGCTCGTGGTGTCGTAAGAGAATACATTGGGCCTTATGGTCTTACGAAACTTCCTCAGGTACCAGAACACCATGGCCGTATAAATAACCGAGGTCACCAGAAAGAATGTAGAAATAGAAATACTAAAGGCAAAAGCCTTCAATATAAACCGGTCCTTGAACACAATGAAGTAAATGGACACCAGCACCAGAAACGGGGCAAAATGCAGTGCTTCCGGTGGCGAGAACTGCTTTTTGGGGTTGATCAGGTACTTAGTATACAAGAAGAGGAACGGTCCGAAAGTAAAAGGCACAAGCCCTATTGAAAACTCAGCATCAAAGAACTCCCCGTGTATTTGCTCCGTAGCTATCAACAGAAAGCGGAGAGCTATAGTAAGCAGCCACAATATCAGTATACGGTCGTGCGTGCGCTTACTACCCTTGGTATAGAACAGAAAGGCAGAGAACACTGCTTGCGACAGGCCTACGTAACTTAATATGGTTATACTGTTATTCATTCAAAGCGCACCTTGCCGGGCAAGGTGCTAATAAAGGATATTTGTTTACTAAATCTTTTCCCACCTTTTGGTTTTGCCCAAAATCCTGAACCACCACCAATACCCCTTTACCCACAGGTAACCATCTTCCAGATACATCAATGCATTGTATGTATTGCCGCTTTGGTAGTGGTATATGGAGCCACCAGTCCACTTGGTGCCGCTCTTTTTGCCCATCATGTCTGTTATCATAGTTATACCCACCAGCCTGCGGCTGCGAAGTCGGGCCTCACTATTGAATATATCCCTATGCGCCTCACCGTTCTGGTCCACAGAATCGCGCAGCCACACTATTTTGCCAAATACCGAGTTATTCTTTTCGTAAAACTCTATAATGGTGCTCTTGTCCTCATTTATCCACTTGCCGTCAAGGTTGGCATGTGCCTGGCCAAAACTGCTAATGGAACAGCAACCTACTGCAAGCAACAGCAGAAAGCACCTGAGCCTGAGAAAGCCACTCCCTAACTGCCTGCGACTTCCGGTGGCCCTGCCGGAAACCTGTTGTATAACATCCATCTGTTGCTTGTTGTTTCTGTTCATTTTCAATCTAGGCGGCATTAGCCAATGTCCGCGGCCTCAGTATTTGGCCACACAAGTTTAAGCATATATTCACCACTTTGCTATTGGCTTCGTTCTTTATAAGTGGACAAATAATGTGAAAGGCATCTGCCAGCATATAGTAGGCCCGTGAAAAATTAGCTGGCCTGTAGCCATTGCTTATCTCTTTGGCCCCGCCCTTCAGCGCTACGGCAAAGAAGTGCCTGGTAAGCATCGACTTCTCGCTATTAAGCCCCGATAGCAGCGCCACTGGCTCTGCAGCCTGCTTACCACCCTGTGCCAGGTAATCGAAACAAGCCTTTTTCAATGCATCGTTGCTCATTACATTATATAGTGCGTCGGCCAGTATGTTTACCGTGGCATGCTGCCCGCGCGAAGCATAAAATGCATCCAGTATAGTAGTCCGTGTTTCTTTCAGCGCTATCTCCTTGTTACCCATCAGCAGCTTGCCTATGGTATGCACATCGCGCAGGGTCACTGTCATGCCGCCTCCTGTCAATGGATGGCGCATGTTCAGCGCATCGCCCACTACCACTACCCCGTCCATGGACTTGCTATGGCCCGGCATATAGTGGTTGGGCATTACTTTAAACTTGCCCTCTGCCACCGCCGCGTCAAATGCCGGTAGCATACCAGCTGTCATTCTCGGCCGCACATGGCTGCTCAGGAATTGGCTCAGTGCCTCGCCCTTGCGGGGCGCTGCATTTCCGGGAAAGTCTATCAGCAACCGTGATTCCCTGTCCGATATAGGGTAACACAAAAAAGGTGAGCTGTCGGTAAGGAACACATGCCCGTGAGCAGTATGTGGCAGTTGGCAGTCCTTTAATACCATACCCAGAAAGTACCCCGTTACGGTCTCTTCGCTTTCCGTTACTTCTATACGGAACTTAGAGAAGAAACCATCCGATACAATGGTAAGGGTGGCGTCAACACCAACCTGCTCGCCTGTCGCCTTATCAGTAAAAATGATGCCGCCAATAGTATGTTCATCCTTGTAAGTGAGTTCTTTTACAGTGCCCTCGTATCTTGTTATGTTGGGGCTATCCGATAGCTCCGTGCGCATGCGCTGCATAAACTTGCCATTGCGCAGGCCCCTGCCCCTCTCCTCTTCGGGGTAGGCTACATCCAGCTGCTCCCCGTTATATATTATAGAATAGCCAAGTATCTCTTGAGCCTCGATGCCGCTTAGCAGCAGCTCCAGTCCCATTTGTTTCAACTGCCTCACGCCATCGGGCTGCAAGAGTTCTCCTACTATTCTGTCCTGTTCGCTCCAATCCCGCTCTACTATGCAAATGCGGTAGCCGGAATCCTTTAAATAACATGCCAACGAAGCTCCCGCTACCCCGGCACCTATTATGCAGATGTCGTAGGTAGCAGAACCACGTTGCTCGTTCGGTTTATCGTATTCAACCATCATTTCCCTTCTTAGAAAATAACGGGGTTAATCATTTTATCGCCCAATTGGGTTTTTATTTGGTGTATGTACTGCCACATCTCTACCGGGGTATTGCTGTTGGCTTCCATCTTTTTGGCCAGTTCATTTACCAGCTCCAGCGTAAATGCGCGTACGTCGTTCATATTTGTAGTATCCATAAGTATGCGTGCGGTTAGTCCTTTTCTGATCTTTACATTGCGTTTAAATACCTCCGGGTTATTGTACAGTTCTATCAGGGTAGCCAGTGCCATCAGCTGCGGTATGGCGCAGAAGCGGAACACTTGTATGTTCTGCAGCTGCTGCAGGTAGGTAATGCAATCCGGAAAATGGCGCAGGGCATCCATCACCATGTGGTTCAGCCCGTTTACCGAGCTGGTGCTTTCCGGCATCAGCTTATAGAAGTACAGCTCGCTATGGTGCTTGTCCCATATTTCGTTTGGCCAGAATATCCTGCCGGCATCATAATCCTCCAGAAAATCCCTCGTTATGTTCGTTTTCTGTAGAAAAAGGCCCATTGAGTTGGATATCGCCAGCTCGTCTTTCAGCTCTGCTTTCTCCAGGCCCGAGCCCGAAAACAGTCCGCTAAGCCCGTTGCCCACCAGCCCGGCTACATAGTGGCAATACACATCGTAGTCCTGCACCGTCTGTATTTTGAAGGCATTGTAGTCGGCCATCCCATTGCCCATACGGAAGCAGATGTCGGAAATAACCTCTTTATACTCCTCTTTCAAGCCTATAAATGCCCTTGTCACCTTGTCGAAATTGGCCAAAAGCAGCTTATAGTCCTCTGTATCGCCTATGCCGTGCAAGCGAAAATCGTGCAGGTAGCAGTATTTATAGAAGTTGCGCAGGTGCTTGTCCTTTATGGTTTCGTCCAGGCTCATGTCGTCCTCTACTGTATCAAGCCCCCTTAGCACCAGGTAAAAAACTCCAACTGCCTCTTTCAGTTCCTGTGGCAATTGCTGTATCACTATAGCAAATGAGCGCGATACCTTAGTCAATGCATCAAAGCAAAAGTCCATGTCCGACTTGGTAAGCGCAGATATGCCCAGGTCTATTTCGCTATTGCGGTTGTCATTTATGATGCGGAATTTCAGTAACGCTTTTATCTCCGAAGGCTTGGTAGCCAGTTGTATGATTTCTTTTACTGTTGCCATTTTCTGTTCGATTTTGTTGGTGCAAACCTAGTATACAGGGCATGCACAAGGGTATTATCAAAAAATCAGGCGTTCGGGTGTACAAATTTGTTCATCCGAACGCCATCTACATTGAAAATCAATTACTTAGGAAATTACCGCCGGACGTCCGAAACACGGGAACTTCGTTTATCTGTACAAAACAGCTAACTATGCCATTTTAAAATACCGTTGTATTACAGATGATAATACATTTTATAATTATAAAATGTATTAGAAGAAAAAGTATAGGCTTATCTGCACGTTTCAGCGTGGTTTTGGGTGATTTATACCATTTGGTTAGGATAAAGTGGATGAACGCCTTAATAATTCTTACGCATGTCATATCATATATGTTTTCGTGACTGTTACAAATTGATGGAATAAATACATCTGATAGCTACATTCAAAAAATAAAGGCTATTGAAGGGGCATTGTCTAAGATTGTTTTATTAAATGCGGATATCACAGGAAGCCGTAGGCATAGCCTACATTCACTTGCGACGTAGGCAATAGCCTACGCCGAGAGAGCGTAAAATTGACATACCTCAACCTTACGTAAAAATTAACCTACCTCAACCTTATATGTATATATGTAATTACCTCCCGTGCATGTTAACTCTAAAATATTTTCATCGAATGTTCGCATATCCCATGAGACCGCTTTTATGTTTTGCTGCAAAATTTCCAATTTCATAGTAACGGTATCCAACCTAACCAAATTGGTATCGGCTGATTCTGTTTAACACCATTGTTGCAGAAAGATAGAATTCTTAAACACATAAAACCAGTCCCCATATATATTCCCTGAGGCCATAGTCGCAGGTTCTGTTTTAATATAGAAGTAGGGCGGGCCAAATCTTACCTCACCTGCATACTTGATAAACACCACAGTATTATTATGCCGTATCAATACTGTCCATACATCCGGATTCATTATATCTAATGTTTCCTGCTCATTTGTATATACTCGGTTTCCGATTATCCTATCATAAGCAGATGAAACCAATACTACCAGCATAAAAACCAGACCTAAAAGAATTATTAGTGGCGTTAAGATAACAGCCACACTATACAATAAGAGATTCAGCAGGCTACTTTCCGTTTTAGGCAGACGAAGCTTCTTGATTTCCTTTATAGAATAGCGAGAGGGTAACATTATAAATCAAATTGATTTAGATAAATTCGGGCTAAAACTTCCTCTAACCATATCCGCCCACACAGCAGCATAATTATCCGCATAGTTTTCTGATTTAACTTTAGCGGCTTTGCTCCAATACCGCTTATGGTAACTGTCAATTGAGTGCCCTATTTCGTGTAACAATAATCGCTCAATATGATATTTACAGATACTCTCTTCCGTCCACTGCAGATACCAGCCACTTCTATCTTCTTTTAATTCGGCAGGAAATTCTTTATAATAATTCAATATTTTACGCAAAGGTTTTTCTTTACCCAGCCTCATTTTATTGTCTTTGGGAAAAGGATGAAGTATTATCAAATTAACTCCACCGCCACAAATAAACGCACCCTGAAAAGTATCATGGCTCAGGTAAGCTGACTTCTTGACTTTTTGAAGCCAGATATGTGTTAGATGTTTTGTTTGTTCCGCAGGCAAAGCTGCCAATGCTGCTTTTATCTGTTCAGTTGAAACCGGAAAGTAGAAGTCGCGGGAAGGGTTATCTGTAATGTAAATAGGTAGCTGAGTACCTTTATCAGGTACAGACAAATTATGCTGCCTGTTAAATACTCTGTCTGCAAGCTTTGGCACAGTGCGCCCTCCGTAAACATCGCCCAGCTTTCGGTTCTTTTTCCATGCGGCATGTTTGGTTGTTTGCATGTAGTGGTTATCGGTATATTTCAATCAAAACTAAGAAAACGAAAGCATTGATGACTAACAAAAAATTAGAAGACTAGGAAAGCCCAGACCATAAAGAGACTACCTTTACCGACTTAGTTAATTGCGATCTGGAATTCATATTTAATAGGAAATCCCAATAATAAGCCAGGTTAACATAGTCAATTTAGTCTAAGAGCCTGTTAAACGCGTGGTCGGTGATAAACACACGACCACAGGATATTTAATGATGCAGGTGCCGCTGCGCTATACCTGCAATGACCGGCTAAGTATTTTTATACGATAAAATGACCAGGCTAAACGTGCAGACTTCACTTTTCAACCAGTAGCATAGCAAGCGGTTGAAAGCCCCTTGTATACATATATATATCCCCAGCCACAATCTAAAATCTTCTATATTCGCGCCTCTAAATTTGAAAAACAATGAGTGCTACTCCGATACGGGATTTTGTAGAAAAACACTATTTACACTTTAATGCTGCGGCACTGGTAGATGCTGCCAAGGGTTACGAGCAGCATTTGCTGGAAAACGGTAAAATGATGATAACCCTGGCGGGTGCCATGAGCACTGCCGAGCTGGGCTTGTCGCTTGCGGAAATGATCCGTCAGGATAAAGTACATATTATATCGTGCACAGGTGCCAACCTGGAAGAGGACCTGATGAACCTGGTAGCGCACAACCACTACAAGCGCGTGCCTAACTACCGCGACCTGAGCCCGCAGGAGGAATGGGACCTATTGGAGAATCACTACAACCGCGTAACGGATACCTGCATACCTGAAGAGGAGGCTTTCCGCAGGTTGCAGAAGCACATACAAAAGATATGGGCGGATGCTGAGGCAGCAGGCGAGCGTTACTTCCCGCACGAGTTTATGTATAAGATACTGCTGAGCGGCGAGCTGGAGCAGTATTACGAAATAGACCCAAAGAACAGCTGGATGCTGGCTGCGGCAGAAAAGAACCTGCCGATAGTAGTACCGGGTTGGGAGGATAGCACCATGGGCAACATATTTGCGAGCTATTGCATAAAGGGCGAGTTGAAACCGACTACCATGAAAAGTGGTATAGAATATATGATGTGGCTGACTGAATGGTACAGGGCCAACAGTGGCGGCAAGGGTGTTGGATTCTTTCAGATAGGTGGCGGTATAGCGGGTGACTTCCCGATATGCGTGGTGCCTATGATGTACCAGGATCTTGAATGGCACGATGTGCCTTTCTGGAGCTACTTCTGCCAGATTTCGGATAGTACTACTTCGTACGGTTCGTACTCGGGGGCAGTGCCAAATGAGAAAATAACATGGGGGAAGCTGGATATCACTACGCCTAAGTTTATAGTAGAAAGTGATGCGACTATAGTGGCGCCTTTGATATTTGCTTATTTGCTGAAGTGGTAAGACCGGAAAGATTGGTCAACAACCTTGATAAGAGGAGCAAATTCAAATAATTGCCGATCCGGTTTTTCTTTGCCTTACTTTTTGCCTTGAC
>DLGO01000116.1:14928-17534 GCA_002482725.1 Bacteroidetes bacterium UBA7692
CGAGCCACCAAGGAAGCAACGTCCGCCGGGCCGATAGAGCTAAAACCAGGAGATATGATATTTATTTTTTCAATCAAGTGTGGTATTTAATATTGTAACCTCGAAATGAACTTTTGGAGGGAACCAGGTTAGTTACAAGTTCAAAAAGCCAAAAAGCGGCTTAAATGCTGATTTTTTGAGTATTTTTAATAAACAGGGAGGATAGATACAATATTATTTTGATGGTATTGTTTGCAACTATGGGGAAAATCGCTACATTTGCGCTCCTTTTATAAAATCGGATTACACATATGGGTATATTAACGTTTCAGAAACCAGACAAAATATCACTTCAGAAAAGCACAGAATTCGAAGGTACATTCGAGTTCAAACCTCTAGAGCCGGGCTTCGGTGTTACCGTAGGTAACGCATTGCGCAGGGTTCTTTTGTCGTCTTTGGACGGATATGCTATCTCTGGTGTGAAAATATCCGGTGTTGACCATGAATTTTCTACAATTAAAGGTGTAATAGAAGACGTTACTGAAATAATCCTGAACCTAAAACAAGTTCGCTTGAAAAAAGTAATGGATGATGACAGCAACAGCGACAAAATCTACCTTTCTATAAAAAACAGCGATACATTTAAAGCAGGCCAGATTGAAAAGCACACTAACGTGTACCAAGTAATGAACCCTGATTTGATCATTTGCAACCTGGAGCAGTCTGTAACACTGGAAGTGGAACTTACTATATCTAAAGGCCGTGGATATGTACCTGCTGACGACAGCGCAAGCAAAGAACAACCGATTGGCTTTATAGCTATCGACTCTATATACACTCCTATCAAAAACGTGAAATATGCAGTAGAAAGCTACCGTGTAGAACAACGCGTTGACTTTGAAAAACTGGTATTGGATGTATCTACAGATGGTACTATACACCCTGAAGAAGCTGTAAAAGAAGCTGCACGTATCCTGATCCAACACTTGATGTTGATCACAGACGAGCATATCTCTTTCGACGCTCCACAAACTGTAGAAACAGACGTAGTAGACGAGCAGATACTTCACATGCGCAAATTGCTGAAAACTCCTTTGGAGGATTTGGACCTGAGCGTACGTGCATTCAACTGTTTGAAAGCAGCAAAAATCAATTCATTGGAAGAGCTTGTATCATTCAACACAAACGATTTGTTGAAATTCCGCAACTTCGGTAAGAAGAGCTTAGTGGAAATAGAAGCCCTATTGATAGAAAAAGGCCTTAGCTTCGGTATGGACCTTAGCAAACTAAGACTAGACGACTAATTAAATACAAAGATTACAATTCAATCAAGACTTAAAGATATTTAGAAATGAGACACGGAGATAAGGTAAATAACCTGGGTAGGAAAACAGCTCACCGTCATGCTTTGATGATGAACCTGACCAATTCATTGATAGAGCACAAGCGTATTTTCACAACATTGGCAAAAGCTAAAGCCCTACGTGGTTTTGTAGAGCCGATAATAACAAGGGCAAAAGTAGATTCTACGCACTCACGCAGGATCGTTTTCACCGAATTGCAAAGCAAAGAGGCGATAAAAGAATTGTTCGGAACAATAGCTGTGAAAGTGGGCGACCGTCCGGGTGGTTACACACGTGTTATCAAAACGGGTTTCCGTGCAGGTGATGCAGCAGAAATGGCGATGATAGAGCTGGTAGATTTCAACGAAATATACACGCAAAACAAAAACGCAGGTAAAACTTCCGAGCCTAAAAAACGTAGCCGCCGTGGTGCTGGTACTACAACTAAAAAAGCAGCTGATACAACAGCTACTACAGAAACAACAACTGAAACTGCAGAATAATCTTTGCAGACCAGATATAAACGAGAAAGCGCTCCGCAAGGGGCGCTTTTTTTGTCGTTATATACCTGCCCCCCTACCCTGCCCAAATAGTGAAAACATGTGCAATAGTTGCCATGCACATATTGTGATAAAAAATTACATTTAGCCTAAAATAAGCCAACCATGCGCCTGTTACAAAACACCTTTATAAAGATACTGGCAATACTGCTGGTAGTACTGGGACTTGTGGTAGTATTCCTCTACGAACCGGATATACCGCTGGAGCGGCTAAAGCAGAAATACACCAATGCACAGTCGAAGTTTGTAGAGATAGACGGTATGCAGGTGCACTACCGCATAGAGGGCAAGGGAACCCCACTGGTGCTGATACATGGCACCAGCGCCATGCTGCAGACCTGGGACGACTGGACACAAATACTATCGCCCTTCTACACCGTGATACGGATGGACATACCTGCATTTGGCCTGACAGGCCCCAACAAGACAGGCGTATATGACGAAGATATGTATGTAGACTTTATAGAGAAGTTTACCCGGAAAATAGGCGTAGACACCTTTAACCTGGCCGGCAACTCGCTGGGTGGACTGATAGCCTGGAAATATGCTGCAGCGCATCCTGAGCGGGTTAAACAGCTAGTATTGCTGGACCCTGCGGGGTTCCACACGCTGCAGACGGGTTCTGCGGCATTTGCATTTAAGTATGCGAGGCAGTTTTCGGGTATGGCAGGGCTGTGCTGCAAGCTGGGTACGCACTACATAGTAGATAAAACAGTAGTAGATC
>DLGO01000141.1:0-21112 GCA_002482725.1 Bacteroidetes bacterium UBA7692
CTTGGTTCGAGCCCAAGAGGGGGAGCAAAAGCCGAAACGATATCGTTTCGGCTTTTTTGTTTGTATGAACTGTTAATTGGGCCCGATAGCTATCGGGGTTGGTTCGAGCCCAAGAGGGGAGCTAAAAGCGTAAAGGCCCAAACCTGAAAAGTTTGAACCTTTGTCTTTTGTAAAATTAAAAGGAAGCAAAAGAGTATAAATCATAACTCTTAACTTATCTGCGCCTTGCTTAAATCGTCCGCTAACATTTTTGCTTGAGTGATTACAGTGTCAACCGCTTTTTCTTGAAGATCTGGCGGGTAGCCGTGTAGTCTTAAAATTCGCCTAATATTTCGCCTCAAAGCTGATTGCACACTTTCCTTAATTGTCCAATCTATTGTTGTGCTGTTGCGAACTGTTTTTAAAAGTTCCTGTGCAATGTGCTTTAATATTTCGTCACCAAGTAATGAAACGGCCGTGTTATTCACCTCCAATGCTGTATAAAACGCATATTCCCTGTAATCTAAACCAAGATTCTCCCCTCGTTTGTCGGCTTCTTTTAGTTGCTCGGCAAATGGAATTAAAACTTTCTCTAAAAACTCAACGGTGTCTATCATTCCGTTGTGGTAGCGTTTTATGGCATCTTCCAACATTTCAGAAAACTTTTTACTTTCTACCAAATTTATTTTTGTTCGTTTCTTAATTTCGTCTTTGAGTAGTTTTTTCAATAATTCCACCGCCAAATTCTTTTGCGGTAAGTCTTTCAGTTCTTGCAAAAACCGTTCGTCTAATATTTCGATGTTAGGTTTTTTCAAACCTGCTGCATCAAAAATATCAATCACATTGTCGGCTGTAATGGCTTCGGAAATAATTTGCTTAATTGCTGTTTCCATTTCTTCGTCGCCTTTTCCGCCTTCGTTTCTATCTGATATTTTTACCAATCTTGATTTGATTGCTTGAAACAAAGCCACATCATCACGTATTGCCATTGCTTTTTCGTGTGGAACAGAAATAGCAAATGCTTTTAATAAATTTTTTGTGTTGTCTGTAAAACTTTGTTCTCCGTTTTCTTGACTGAAAATATAATCTACAATTATTGGAATGAATTTTAGTTTTTCTTCGGGTTGAAGTGTAAAGAATTTCTTCCAATCAAAATGCCTTAATTGATAATCAATTGCTTCGTGCAATTCTAACATTTTGGCAACTGCCAATTCTTGGTCAAGTGTTGGTTTTCCTTCGCCACCACTTGCCGTGTATTCGGCTAATGCAGTTTTTAATTCTTGTGCAATACCTAAATAATCAACTACCAAACCGCCTTCTTTACCTTCGGTAAATACTCGGTTTACTCGGGCAATGGCTTGCATCAAATTATGTCCTCGCATTGGTTTGTCTACGTACAAAGTATGCAAACAAGGTGCATCAAAACCTGTGAGCCACATATCCCGAACAATTACCAATTTCAAACTGTCATTTGGATTTTTCAAACGGTCGCCAATGGCTTTGCGTTTGGGTTTGTTGCGGATATGAGGTTGCATATTTAAAGCATCGCTACTGCTTCCTGTCATTATTACTTTTATCGTTCCTTTGTCGTCATCGTCTGAATGCCACAGCGGACGAATTTTGATAATGGCATCATACAATTCCACACAAATTCTACGGCTCATGCAAACAACCATTGCTTTGCCGTCTAAAACTCCGCTTCGTTGTTCGTAGTGATAAACCAAGTCTTCGGCAATTTTTGCAATACGATTTGGATTGCCTACAATGGCTTCTAATCTTGTCCACTTGGCTCTCATTTGTTGGCGACTGCTTAACTCTTCGCCTTCTGTCAGTTCTTCAAACTGTTCATCCAAATGCACTTTTTCATCTTCGGCAAAATGTACTTTTGCTAATCTGCTTTCATAAAATATAGGAACGGTTGCTTTGTCTTCAACTGCTTGTTGTATATCGTAAATATCAACATAGTTACCAAAAACGGCTTGTGTATTTCTGTCAGTACTTTCAATTGGTGTTCCAGTAAAACCGATAAACGTAGCGTTTGGTAGAGCATCTCTTAAATGTTTGGCAAAGCCATCAATAAAATCATATTGACTTCGGTGTGCTTCATCAGCCACCACTACAATATTTTTACGTTCGCTTAATGCTTGTATTTCAGCTCCAATATATTCTACACTTGGTTCATTTACTATGTTTGGATTTTCGCTTTGCACAATGTCGGTTTGCATTGGCATAAACTTCTGAATGGTAGTAAACACAATACCACCCGAAGCAACTTTCAATAATTTTTTTAAATCTTTTCTGTCTTCTGCTTTTTGTGGTTCTTGTCTTAAAAGCTGCTGGCAATTGGTGAAAGTTTCGTGCAATTGTTCATCCAAATCATTTCTATCGGTAAGGATTACCAACGTTGGATTTTCCATTCGTGGGTCAATGATTAGTTTACCAGAATAAAAAACCATACTTAAACTTTTGCCACTGCCTTGTGTGTGCCATATCACACCACCGCGCCTGTCTCCTGTTTGCGAACTGGCATCTACCGTACTTTCTACCGCTTTGTTTACTGCGTAATATTGGTGATAAGCCGCCACTTTTTTAAGTGTTTTGGTATCGCTTTTTTCAAATACCACAAACTGACGAATTAAATCTAACAGTGTTATTTTGTTCAACATTCCGTAAAACATCACTTCCATTTGTGGCTGCAAATGGTCGGCTGTGGTTTCTCCGTCTTTGGTTTTCCAACTCATAAACCTGCCAAAATCGCTGGTAACTGTTCCGCACAAAGCATCCCAACCATCGCTTACGATTAATAATTCGTTGTAGGTAAATAGGGAAGGAATACTTTGCTTGTAAGTTTGTAATTGGTTGTATGCCGATTTAATAGTAGCGTTTTCATCTACTGCATTTTTCAATTCTATTACTACCAATGGCAAACCATTCACAAATAAAATTATATCAGGTCTTTTGTTTTGACTGCCTTCTATAATCGTAAATTGATTGATTGCTAAAAACTCGTTGTTCTCTACATTTTCAAAATCTATGATATATACTTTTTCGCCTCTAATGCCATCGTCTCTACGAACCTCTACATCAACACCTTCGGAAAGATATTTATGAAATGTTTCATTGTTAATTAAAGCATTTGGGCTTTCGGTACGTAACACTTTTTTAAGTGCATCTTCTTTGGCATCTTGGGTAATAGTTGGATTGAGTTTGTCAATAGCATCACGCAAACGAGTAGCCAAAAACACATCGGTATATTGTCTTTCTGGGTGTTCGCCATCGGGCGAAAGAGTAGTACCCAAAATATAGGAATAACCTAAATTTTGAAGATAGAAAAGAGCAATTTCCTCTATTTCGTTTTCGGTAATGCTATTTCTCATATCAAATTAAATATCGTTTGTGCATCTGCGGTATTCGTTGCTAATTCAGCAGTTGCATTGGGTGCAACAGTTTTGTTTATTCTTGTGGCGTTGAACTGATTTAAAGCATTGTTGGCTCTTACTTTTGCGGTATTGGTACTTAATGCACATACCAATACATCACAACCTTGACGGTCGTAATCATAAATAGCATTGGCTAAATAAGTAGAATAATCGCCCATTGTATAAAAGGCAATGCGTTGTGTTCCTCTGATAACAATATCTGAAAAATCTCTTGGGTCGCTACCTAGTGGTTGTTGATTGGTAGAAACACCACCACCATTTGGCACAAGCAAATCATATACAAGATTTAATGTCTGCGTTTTCCCTGTATCAGGCATTCCTTGTAAAACTATTATTCTCATTCGTTAATTTTTTATTTCGATTTTGCCACTCATTAACTTTGGCAATAATGTGTCTCGGGTTTGAATTAAAGTTTGAATTTGAATACTATTTTCATTTATCTTCTCAATTACTGACAAAATACTTTCTTCAAATGATTTAATTACTTCGGTGTTTGGTATTAGTATTTCACTGTTTAATAAATGAGGAACCTTTATACTTGGTTGTACTGAACTTATATCAAGTGAAAGCAATGATTGTTTTAAATTTTTCAAAGTAAAAAACAGAAAACTGCCATTATAAATTGACCTTAAAGCAATTATATTTTGAGCAATACAAAATTTTTCATCAAATACTAAAGAAATTTCTCCAATACTGCCGACAGTTGAAAATAAAACATCCCCTTTTGTAGGGTGTCCTTTTCTGAACCAGCTGTTATATGTTTCCTTATCAACATACTTTTTTGCTAAATGCTGTTGAGTAACAACTTGTGAATTGATTAATGAATTAACTTCTATAAGAGGATAATTATTTAATTTTTCAATTGTAGTTTCAGGTGTCTTACCTCTGTTGTCCACTATAAAACTGATTATCTCATTCAATTTTCCTATTCTCCAACCACTTGGCAAACCATCAACCAACTCCCCATCAAAACCTGGAAACTTAAAATCCACAAACCATTCCTTAAAAATGGCTCTAGCCATTGCTTCTAGGGTGTCGTTCATTTTTAAGTTGAGTTCTATTTTATCATCAAGCGAAGTGAGGATTTGGGCAATTTCAATTTGTATTGCTTCTTCCGGTACATTTATTTCAACTTTATTTAAAACCTCTGTTGTTAAACTAGGTACTGCCGAACCAACATTCATAGAAGCCAGGTCCTTTGATTTTAACAGGTAGTACAAATATTTACCGTTGTTACCTTCTTTGATTTTTGTATAAAACATTGTATCAACTGACCAGAAAGGAATGTTGAGATAAAAGAGATTGCTTAAAGTTCCTTTGCGTGGTATCAAAATGCTCTCTTGATCATACAAAGGCTTATCAACATACCGCATAATACCACCCGAACCATACAAGGGAACATCACCGTCAGCCAAATGTTTATGGTCTTTGCCGTATTTTATCTCGACAAGTTCACTTAGCTTATATGTTTTCCATTCACTCATATTATTTCAGATTCAAAGGTTGTTTCTAAAATTTCTTTTGTTTCATCGTCTGCAAGTATTGTTTTTGTAACTACAACTTTCTCTTTCTTTTCTTTTTTTTCTGTGAAGAAAATCTTTATGCTTGAATATATGATTACATTTTCTTCAAGGTCTTCGTTCGGTGGCATCCTTTCTACATTGGTGCAGGTGTCCAAAATTTCAAAGTTTTCAATTTTGAAATTTGTTGATTCAAAACAGATTTCTGTTTTTGTTTTTAGTCCATCAAACAAATAATCTTTGAAATAATCAGTTTGTGCAAAATCGTAAATTACTCTCTCGTTAATATAGAGTTCGTAGTCTTTTAGAATTTCAGCAACTATCGTGTTTTCATCAGAACTAATTGAAATGTGCCTGTTCCATTTTGCTTTAAACTCAACTTGACAATTGGCGTAATCAGTATCTTTTGTAAGGAAAATAACTTTGTCAAAATCCGTAACACCTTCAAAATGCATCAAACTTTCCCAAACAATATTGTCTTTAAAACCCGCATCTTTATATTTTCCTGAATGTGCAAAGGGTTGTTTTTTGTTTTGGTCTTTCATTACCCTTTTCATCATACTTTGCAAAACGGTATTGGCAAGTTCTTCTTTAATCTCTAACAGTTTAATTTCTTTGGTAGCCAAATATTCATCTACTTTTTCTTTGATAAACGCAGTACAATCAAATTCTACTTCGGGCAAAGCAATCTCTGGAATGTGTGGCATTCCCGAAAGTCGTTTAGCTAACTTTTGAAATTCAACAATGTCGGCTTTGTATTGTCTGTGCTTTTGGTCTTTCAGTTCTTCAATAGCCCAAGTAGGTATAGCAATGTGAATATCTTCGTTTAGATTTTTCTCTAAAATAAATTCTTCAATTACCTGAAATGGCCTGCCAAAGGCAAAAAAGCTATACGCCACTTCTCCTGCTTCGGTGCTTCGCAAAGAATTGGTATCAAAAACGACTAATGATTTTAATTTATAACTCATAGCCGATTTTAGAAAGGTTTAGTTTAATGATTTCGTCTAACTCATTAGCTTTTTGTATTTGTGCAGTAAGTGTTGCAGTAAGCGTTTGCATTTTTTCGGTAAATGCAACTCCGTCTTCTGCTACTGCTGTAAAATCAATATATCTACCTGGCGTAAGTATGTAGTTATTTTTGCGTACATCTTGTATGTTGGCAGATTTACAAAAACCTGCAATGTCTTTGTAATCACTTTCAAATTTCTCTTTGCTTCTCCAATTGTGGTAGGTGTCTGAAATTTTGGCAATGTCTTTTTCGCTTAATTCTTTTTGTTTACGGCTTATCATTGTGCCCAATTCTCGGGCATCAATAAAAAGTATTTCGTTGTTGCGGTTTCTAAGTTTAGTATTACCGTCTTTATTACGAGCTAAAAACCACAAACAAGCTGGTATTTGTGTATTGTAAAACAATTGCGGAGGCAAGGAAACCATACAATCTACCAAGTCGTTTTCAATCAATTCTTTTCTTATTTGTCCTTCTGTTGCAATTTCAGAACTCATACTACCATTTGCCAACACAACACCTGCTGTTCCGTAAGGTGCCAATTTGCTAATGAACAATTGTAACCAAGCGTAATTGGCGTTTCCTGTTGGTGGTACACCGTATTTCCATTTGTAGGTTTCGGCTTTATTGATATTGTAATCGCTTACATTAAAAGGTGGATTGGCTATTACATAATCAACTTTTAACTCAGGGAATTTGTCATTCATCAAGGTATCGCCCAATTCAATCTTGGCATCAATACCACGAATAGCCAAATTCATTTTGGCAAGTTTGTAAGTCGTTGGGTTGCTCTCTTGCCCGAAGATGGATATTTTACCTTTTCGGTGTTCGTGCATTTCAATAAATCGTTCGCTTTGTACAAACATTCCACCACTTCCACAAGCACCGTCATAAACTCGTTTTTCAGGTTCGGGTGCAAGCATATCAACCAATATACGTACAATGCTTTGCGGTGTATAAAACTGTCCGCCTTTTTTGCCTTCTGCATCAGCAAACTGTCCCAAGAAATATTCAAACACAAAACCTAATACATCTTTGCCTTTTCCTTTGCTCAAAGTGATAGAGCCGATAAGGTCAATGAGTTCGCCTAAACGTTGTTTGTCTAATGCAGGACGGGCATAGTCCTTTGGCAAAACACCTTTAAGTGTTGGATTGTCCTTTTCAATGGCATCCATGGCCTCGTCAATGTCTTTGCCAATAGTAGGCAGTTTTGCTCTGCCTTGCAGCCATTTCCAGCGCGCCGAAGGGGGCACGTAAAAAACTCTCTCGGCTGTGTATTCGTCTTTGTCTTCAGGATCTGCACCTGTTTCGTTTTCGGTTGCTTTCAATTGCTCATAAAGTTCATCAAAAGCATCTGAAATATATTTTAAGAATATCAAACCCAATACAACGTGTTTGTATTCAGCGGCATCCATATTGTTACGAAGTTTGTCGGCTGCTTGCCAAAGGGTTTTTTCGAGTTCAAGATTATCTGTCATAGAATTAATGTTCGCTTTGTTTATCAAGTAAGTAAATATAAGATGCGAGCGATGGTGAATATCGCCTACCTTTTTATAAAATGCCCAAATTATTTTAAATTAATCTTTTTTTTCTCTTGACAATTTTATCATTGGTGTCAATTTATTTAAACCCTTTCCTCAACAAAAAAACGGCCCCACTTTCTTTCGAAAATGGGGCCGTTTGTATTTTTAACTTAACCGGGTTTTACCAGGCTAGGTCGTCGTTGCTTACGTTGAATGAAGCATCTGTATCGCTAGACGGTTTCTTTTTAGCTACCGGCTTGTCGAATACGGGCTTATCCAGGTAATCCACGTTTTTGTTTTCGCGTTTGCGTTTTTCTGCAGGGATGAAGTCGCTGCCGTTTTCGCGTTTTACGAATGGCTTGCGCTCCTTCGGTTCGAAGTTGCCCGGCTTGTCGCTGCGCTCTGCGGATACAGGACGGTCTGTGCGCTCCGGCCTTGCTGGGCGGTCGCTACGTTCCGGCCTTGCAGGGCGGTCTGTACGGTCGTCGCTGCGTTCAGTCCTTTCGGGCCTGTCTACACGCTCGCCACGTCCAAAACCACCACGGTCGCTGCGGCCTTTGAAGCCACCTCCGCCACCACCGCCTTCGCGTGGGCCACGGTAACTGCTTTCGCGGAATCCACCGCCGCGGCTTCCGCCACGTCCACCACCATCTCTGTCTTTAGCTTTGGTGATAAGCGGTTTGCGGTCCCTGCTGCTGAATGCTGCAAGCAATTGCTCGCCCTCCAGAAACGGTGCGCTAACGAATGAGAATGAATCGAATATCTGAACCTCGCGGATATTTTTGGTATCTACATTGCCTTCGCTTTGCAAAAAGCGCAACAAATCTTCAGGTGCTTTAATGCCGTCCATTTTGCCTTTGGCTACGAACAAGCGTGTAGTGCCTTTAGCATCCACGCTGCCGTTGAACTCCTGAAGAGAGCGGTAGCTTTCTTCTTTCAGCTCATCCTTGAAAGTATACTGCAACATAGCTGCTACCAACTGCTCGGCGCTGGTGCCTTCGCTCAGGAAGTCCTGTGCAAGGGTTGCATAGCTACCGAAGTTAGGATTTTCCAACAAGGCGCGGATCTCCACTTTCAGGCGTTCGCGTTTTGTGTCTACCACAGCTTTGGCATCAGGCAAGGTCTCCTTACGGATCTTTGCTTTAGCTACTTTCTGTATGAACAGCAATGAGCGCAATTCTGAAGGGGAAATAAAGGTAACGGCTGTTCCCTCTTTTCCTGCACGACCAGTACGGCCTATTCTGTGCACATAAGCTTCCGGGTCCTGTGGCAAGTGGTAGTTTACCACGTGCGTAAGGTCGTTTACATCTATACCACGTGCAGCTACGTCGGTAGCTACCAGTATGCGTGTTTTTTTAGCTTTGAATGCGCGCAATATTTTTTCGCGCTGAGACTGGGTAATGTCACCGTGTATAGCTTCGGCTTCGTAGCCGCGCTCTACCAGGTGGCGAGTTACCTCGTCTGTTTCTACCTTGGTACGGCAGAAAATGATACCGTAGAATTCTGCTTCCACATCTATGATACGGCATAGCGCTTCGAAACGCTCGCTGTCGCGTACTTCAAAGTACAACTGATCGGTAAGCGGTGTAGTAAGTGTTTCTTTTTTAACCTCTACCAGGTCGTAGTCTTTCATGTAGCGTTTTGCCAAACGAAGGATCTCCTGTGGCATGGTAGCACTGAAAAGCAACATCCTACGCTCGGCAGGTACGCTTTTTAGTATTTCTTCCACTTCTTCCTGAAATCCCATGTTCAACATTTCATCGGCTTCGTCCAATACCACGTGGGTAACGTGCGAAAGGTCCAATGTGCGTTTTTCGATATGGTCGCGGATACGGCCCGGTGTACCTACTACAATCTGTGCGCCGCGTTTAAGGCCACGTATTTGTATATCGTAGCTCTGTCCACCATATATAGGCAACATCTGCAAACGCTTGGTACCTTTATATGAGCTCATTTCCTCTGCTACCTGTATGGCAAGCTCCCTGGTAGGGGCCAACACAAGTGCCTGAACGTATTTTTTGTTTTCGTCCAATAGTTCTACCAGTGGCAAACCGAAGGCTGCAGTTTTACCTGTACCTGTTTGTGCCTGGCCTACGATGTCTTTAAGACCTTTAAGCAATAAAGGAATAGTTTGTGCCTGAATAGGCGATGGCTCTTCGAAGCCTTTTTTTGCCAGTGCATCAAGCGTTACTTCGCTCAGCCCCAGTTCTCTGAATTTTTCCATAAACTTTTTTATGCGCAGAAACCCTAATATGGATTTTCCATACGCTGTGATTAAAAAAGCGACAATAAAATTTTGTAGTAACCCGGCTGAAGGGAACGATGCATACGAATTTCAACCAAAACCAAAAATAACCTTGTCGCGGCTTGCACTGCCCGACACCCTTCGTAATACGAAACCTACAAGAGGAAGGATAAAGACAGTATGCTTATCTGCCCAGAGGAGATGTTTTTGGTCGGTTTTGCACCGTTTTGCTAAAACTTTCTTCTAAGCGGCTGCAAATATAATACTAAAATCGAGAGTTGTCAACAAAAGTTCAGAAGTAAAGTTAATAGCGTTACAGATAAATGACATATATCGACCAAAATTACTTTCAAATTTAGTTGTGTTTCTAAGGGTAATGGCTATTTTTGCGGCGCTTTTGAAAAGCCGATGGTAAGTATTTGCTATTCGATTTACCAATAACATACAATAATTATAAAAAATGGTAGAAGTCAGGGCAGAAGAAATATCTGCGATTTTACGCGAACAACTGGGCAACTTTAAATCCGCTGCCGAGTTAGAGGAAGTAGGAACAGTACTACAAGTGGGTGACGGTATTGCCCGTGTTTACGGACTTACAAACGCTCGCGCAGGTGAGTTGGTGGAGTTCGAAGGCGGTGTAAAAGCAATAGTACTGAACCTGGAAGAAGATAACGTGGGTGTGGTATTGATGGGTTCGAGCGAATCTATCAAAGAAGGCGACACAGTACGCAGGACGAATGTAATAGCATCTATAAAAGTAGGTGAAAGCATGCTGGGCCGTGTGGTAAACACACTGGGCGAGGCTATAGATGGTAAAGGACCAATAGGTGGCGAATTGTTTGAAATGCCACTGGAGCGCAAAGCACCGGGTGTTATCTACCGCCAGCCGGTTACCGAGCCATTGCAGACAGGTATCAAAGCTATTGACGCGATGATACCTATCGGCCGTGGACAGCGTGAGCTGATAATAGGCGACCGCCAGACAGGTAAAACAGCTGTGGCAATCGATACTATCATCAACCAGAAAGAATTTTACGAAAAAGGCGAACCGGTACTTTGTATATATGTAGCATGCGGACAGAAATCATCTACCGTGGCACGTGTGGTAAAAACACTTGAAGAAAACGGCGCTATGCCATATACCGTGGTAGTAGCATCATCTGCAGCAGACCCGGCTCCGCTACAGTTCTACGCACCATTCGCAGGTTGCGCTATAGGTGAATATTTCCGTGATACAGGCCGTCCGGCTTTGATCATCTACGATGACCTGAGCAAGCAAGCGGTGGCTTACCGTGAGGTATCCCTACTATTGAAACGCCCTCCGGGTCGTGAAGCTTACCCTGGTGACGTATTTTACCTGCACAGCCGTTTGCTGGAGCGTGCGGCTAAAATCAACTCTAACTTAGAGGTTGCCAGCCAAATGAATGATATTCCTGATTCTATACGCCACATCATAAAAGGTGGTGGTTCTTTGACAGCTTTGCCTATCATAGAAACACAAGCGGGTGACGTATCTGCTTATATACCTACCAACGTGATATCTATCACAGACGGTCAGATATTCCTTGAGTCTGGTTTGTTCAACTCCGGTGTACGCCCTGCTATCAACGTAGGTATATCTGTAAGCCGTGTGGGTGGTAACGCTCAGATAAAAAGCATGAAGAAAGTGGCAGGTACATTGAAACTTGACCAGGCTCAATACCGCGAATTGGAGGCTTTCTCTAAATTCGGTTCGGACCTGGATGCTGCTACCAAAGCAGTATTGGATAAAGGTGCCCGCAACGTGGAAATTTTGAAACAAGCGCAGTTCACACCGTTTTCTGTAGACAAGCAGATAGCTATCCTATTCATAGGAACTAAAAACCTGGCTAAAACAGTACCGGTAAACAAAATGCGTGAGTTCGAAAAAGAATACCTTACACAGTTGGAAGCACGCTTCCCAGAGGTATTGAAGGCTTGCCGCCAGCCGTTGACTGCTGAAGTTGAAAAAACTTTGACTACCGTAGCTGCTGAGGTTGCTTTGACTTACAACTAGTATTAAAGGGGCTTTTGCCTTTGAATATAGAAACGCCATTCCTGATAAAGGGGTGGCGTTTTTTTTGTTTTGGGAGTGCATGAATGAGCAGGTCGGGCTCAGAGTAGACCAACAGATTTAGGTTAGTCCATGTTTGGACAAGGACGAATAATTATTCGTCCCTACAAAATACACCATACGGATTACATGGGTTCGGAGAACCCTCTTTATCTATAGTTTGACATTCCCTAGTTTTGAGGCGTCCCCGCGAGCCAAGAAAATAAGGCGCANNGCGCAGGGGTCGATATAGTGGAGGGGTGGTTGCGCATTGTCTTTTTTCAGCAACAGTCAGTAATTGCCCAGTCCCAACAATTAATACAGGACTTTTCCTATTGAAATTGATTGCCGCATTCCCTACATTTGAAAGTAATGGAAGCAAGGATAGAGCGTATAGGTGAGAAGAAGCTGGTGGGGCAGCACCTGAGGATGGGGCTGGCGGAGAACAGGACCTTTGAGCTGTGGAGGGGCTTTATGCCGAGGCGGAAGGAGATAGCGAATAACCTTAGCGGGGACCTGATATCATTACAGGTGTATGATAGCGCTGACTTTACCCGTTTTACCATGGAGACGGAGTTTGAAAAGTGGGCGCTGGTAGAGGTGGCAGACTTTGACCATATACCTGATGGCATGGAAAGCTTTGTGCTGCCCGGTGGATTGTATGCGGTATTCGTGTATAAGGGCTTGCCAAGCGCATTCGGGCCTACCTTTCAGTATATCATCAACACATGGCTGCCAGAGTCGGAATATGTGCTGGATGACAGGCCACACTTTGAGGTGTTGGGCGAGAAATACAAGCGGGATTCGGATGACTCGGAGGAGGAGGTATGGATACCTGTTAAAATGAGGGCTTGATTTACCGCAGTAAAAAGGCGTTTTACCTCAAAACGCGAACATAAGGGTAGGTGGCGCGTATATTTAACAGTGAATTAACATATGCTTCCAGTTCCCGCCGGTTGTCAAAATCCTCATTTTTATGAAAGCATGGAAAGATGCTGTCATGTATGCAGTATTGCTATTGGCGGTTATATTGGTAAAAAATGTTTCAGCGGCCCCTGTTGGTTTGCCGACAATCCCTTCAGATTCCCTGGAAAAATTGATTGCTGAAGCAAGTGCTGTCTGTTTTAGCAATATGTTGCCGGTAAACTCTCCAACACAGGCTACAGCAGCAATGAGTGCCACAGCGGTATTGCTGGAGGCCGGAGGAGGACATGACCCATCCCATACAGTAGCCAGCATTAATGAAAAGGGGCTGGCACTTGTAGGCAGAAGGTGCCCTGTAAAGCGAACTGCGGTAAGGTAGGTTATTGCTTTATAAACTGCTTTACCACCACACCATTTGCAGCGGTCAGTTTTACAAGGTAAAGTGAGGCCGGTAAATGCGCTACATCTATTGCTGCTTTTACATTATTGGCCTGTACCTGTTGTTTCAGTACAACATTGCCAGTTACATCCAGCACCTCTATCAAGGCATGACCGACACCCACATTAAAGCTTAGCGTAAGAATATTATTTGCAGGGTTGGGATACAGGCTAACATTATTCAACTGCAGATCAGCCAGGGCATTTGGCAGGGCTGCTACCGTAGCGGAGAGGCTGAATGAGCAGCTATTGGCATCGGTAATAGTAACCGTGTAGAGGCCGGGCGTAAGTGAGCCTATGTCTTGTGTGGTATCGCCATTGCTCCAGTTGTACGCGTACGGCACTGTGCCACCAGATACTGTAATATCTACCGCACCTGTATTATTTACTGTGTTGGTGATGGTACTATCGGAAACAAACAGGGAGTCGGGCTCTCCCACAACAACAGATAAAGTTGCGCTGCAGCCGTTGTTATCCGTAACTATGTGCTCATAGGTACCACGGCACAGATTGGAAAGATCCTCAGTTGTTTCACCACTAACCCAAAGATTGGTAAAAGGAGCCTGACCGCCGGAAACGGTTATGTCTATAGCCCCGTTGCAGGCGCCATAGCACAGAGCATCGGTAGTATTGGCCTGAAGCTGCAGGTCGGTGAGGGTTGTGATATTGGACGTAGCTACAGCAGTGCAGCCATTGGCATCTGTAACTGTGTAATTGTAGCTGCCCGGCGCTTTGATGGTAACATTGCCGGTGCCCGAGTATGGCGGTGTGCCTGCTGATGCAGTGATGAGTACAACCGCACTATCGCCTGTGCAGGCGATGGTATCATTGGGTGCAGAAGCGAGCAACTGCGCGGGTTGCGAAAGGGTGACAGAGGTAGTAGCCGTGCAACCTTTGGCATCGGTGACAGTAAAGCTATAAGTACCTGCCGTGCGCGAGAACCCACCTGTGCCTGTATATGGCGCGGTGCCGCCTGATGCACTAACAGTAACAGTACCACTGCCACCACTGCACAATATGGTAGTAGCTGTGTTGGACGCTGCAAGGGCTGCCGGCTGCGTAATAGTAAAAGAAGCAGAAGCTGTAGCACTGGCTGCATCTGTAACTGTAACGGTGTAGCTACCAGCAGGGATGTTTGCCCGGTCTTTGGTAGTAGGGCCGTCGCTCCACTTGTAGGTGTAGGCAGGTGTGCCGCCAGCAGGTGTAAGTGTAATGGACCCTGTGCTTGCGCTGTTGCAATTAACGTTGGTAGTAGTGCCGGAAACTGAAAGTGCAGCTACAGCTTCGGTAAAAGTAAATGAGCTGTTGCCTGCCTTATCGCCATTGTCGCTGCCCGTAGCATTTACACAATTACCCGCAGCATAGAATGTGATATTACCGCTACCGGAGGCAGGGGCTGTCCAGCGGAAATTGAATTGATTGGAGGCGGCTACACCATTGTGTTCCAGATATGTTCTGCCGGAGCTGAGCGCCTTTTGTTTTACGTTGGAACCCAGATTGGAATAACCCGCTATAGGGGTATTGCCTGTTTGTTTCAGGGCAACCAACTGAAAGCCATGGGCCGCCGGCGAGCCTGCGGTATGGTTTACCGTAACACGCATGTCGTATTGCGTGCCGCCAACATAGCTCGGAGCCACAGTAGTAGTACCCAAGTCGAATGCCTGAATAGAAAGCGTAACCGTACCATAGCTGCCGCCACTATGGCAGCTTGCGCATGTGCTGGTTTCGCCGGGTGCGCCGGTGTTGCCCGTATTGGCAGCCGAAGCCCTGCCGCCGGAACTGGAAGAAAGCACTATCCATGAAGTAAAAAGGGTAAAAATGAGTCCGGTTATGTAGATTTTCCTCATGCAACAATTAATGTGGTATGAATGTACCCTTTTTTGCTGTGGAAATATGAGGAAATTGGAATAAATGAGGTGAAAAGGACGAATTATAAAGCAAACAGGGTGGGGTTTTGAAATAAATAGTCTGTGGCACGGGATTTTTTCTGATTTGTTAAAAAAGCTCCGGATGAAGATACCTGTACGCTAAACAAATTCCCTCACGAAATATCCCCTCATGCCGGACACTATTTTGAAGCCAAATATTGTACTTGTAGAAGATAACGACGCCGAGCTATACCTGTTTCAAACTGCACTGAAAGACGCGAAGCTGCAGCCACATATAAACCTGATGGTGACGCGCGATGGAGAAGAGGCAATAACCCTGCTGGAACGCATAAAGGGCAGCACAGATGTACACCTGATACTGCTGGACCTGAACCTGCCGAGGATACCGGGCAAGGAGGTGCTGAAGGCCATAAGAAAGCTGGAGCACCTGCATGCAACACCGATAATAGTGCTGAGCAACTCCGACGACCCGAAAGATGTGCAGGAGTGCTATGAACTGATGGCAGACAGATACATACAGAAGCCGGGAGAATTTATTGTGCTGGTTCAGTTTCTGCAGGCTGTGCGCGAATGCATAGAGGCCAAGCAAGCGATTGACCTTGAATTTATAGAAAAGCATTGCCCGGAGCTGGGCAGGCTGAAGGAGGAAAGGCGGCGGTCGGCGTAGTGCCTACAGACCTTTTTAGCGGTTATTGTATTTTAGGTTCGGAAAATTGAGTTACGTTTGGGACTGATGCGCAACCTGACTATACTCTTGTGTTTGCTTTTTGCTATGACTGCCAAAACGGGGAGGGCGCAGTTTATTGCGACGTTTTCGGATTTCAACAACTTTCAGTATGTGTTTGACGACGGGAAGATAATGAACATAGAAAACCTGCCGATGAAGGAGTATAAGGTGGGCAAGCATGTGATGGCATATGTGAATCAGAACTCGAGGCTGAAGGTGTACTACCAGGGCAAGACCTATACGGTGGTGCAGAATACACCGAACTACTACGTGACGGATAACTGGATGCTGTTCCAGAATTTCAACATAATAAAAGTGCTGTACAATAATGAGTTTCAACAGCTGGAGTTCCAGTTTCGCGAGGGTAGCGACTCGCTATGGTATTCGGATAGCCTGATAGTGTGGACCAATGCGATGAAGGAGCTGAATGTGTTTTACAACGGGGTGAAGAAAAAGATAGACGGATGGGATACTCGCCGTGTGATGATATCGGACAATATTTTTGCCTATATGGATATATCGGGCAACTTCAAAGTGTTCTATAACGGGGAGCTGAAAACACTGGAGAGCTATGAGCCGGACAACTACTATGTGGACCGCGATATAGTGATATATACCGACTACCAGGATAACTATAAGTTCTTTTACAAAGGGCAGGTGTACGAAACGAGCATCAACAGGCAGCACAGGGACTACCCGGCGGAGCAGATGTTTGCGTACGTGTCGAACCTGAACGAGTTTATGGTGTGGCACGACGGGGATGCAGAGGAGCTGCTGGGGTATGTGCCGCCGATGTTTATAGTAAAGGAAAATATAATAGCCTATACCGATAAGGGCAATAACTTCTACTGCTTCTACAAAGGCAAGAAATACTGGCTGGAGCGGTATGTGCCGACCGATATAAAGATAGACAACGACATAATAGTGTACAAAGATATAAACGGCAGGCTGGCAGGATTCTACAAAGGCGAGCAGATGCCGGTAAGCGACCAGATAGTGAAAGAGTACAAGCTGTTTAACGAAACGGTGACATACAGCCTGCAGCCATTCGAAACGAAGATATGGTGGAAAGGAAAAACCGAAACGTACCGATAAGCGGTTATTTTTGCCCTATAAACGAATGAGATAAGTGTACCAGCTAGCCAAGAAATTTCTCTTTACGATGGATGCGGAAGAGGCGCATCACTTTACAGTAAACATGCTGCATAACCTGGAGCGATTTCCGGGATTGATAAAGACCTTTGCGGGTGCAAAAATAGAGGATGCCTCTCTGCACCGCAAGGTGTTTGGCCTGGATTTCAAAAACCCCGTGGGGCTGGCAGCAGGCCTGGATAAAAATGCACAGATAGTGGATGCGATGTCGCATGTGGGTTTCGGTTTTGTGGAGATAGGCACTGTGACACCAAAGCCACAACCGGGCAATGATAAGCCAAGGCTGTTTCGCCTGATAAAGGATGAGGCACTGATAAACCGCATGGGATTCAACAATGTGGGTGCAGATGTGGCATCGGCGAGGTTGGCTAACCGAAAGACAGATGTGATAGTAGGCGCTAACATAGGCAAGAACAAGGCTACACCAAACGAAGATGCAGTAAGCGATTATGTGTACAGCTTCAAGGTATTGTTTGACAATGCAGACTACTTTGCAGTAAATGTAAGCTCGCCGAATACACCTGGGCTGAGGGCGTTGCAGGACAAGGATTCGCTGCTGGCGATACTCTCGACACTGCAGGAAATAAACCATGGCAAAAGCAACAAAAAGCCACTGCTGCTGAAAATAGCACCGGACCTGACAACTGCCCAGCTGGATGATGTGCTGGATGTGGCCAGGGCTACCAAGCTGGATGGCATAATAGCTACTAATACGACCATAGAGCGCAGCCCGCTAAGCATAAGCCAGCAGGAGATAGAGCGATACGGCGCAGGCGGACTGAGCGGCAAGCCGCTGACGCAAAAGTCGACCGAGGTGATAAAACACCTGTGCAGCAATGGCAGCACACCGGTGATAGGTGTGGGTGGCATAATGACTGCGGCTGATGCGAAGGAGAAGATAGCTGCGGGTGCGGAACTAATACAGTTGTATTCGGGATTTATATACGGCGGACCGGATCTGTTGAGGGATATTTTGATAGCGCTGAGGTAGGCTTGAATAGCATTTAATATGGATCTTCAATAACTATAGAGAAGGATGCAATCGCAGGGTTTAGTCAATGTGGTTTTTTCTAGCCCTACCTTTTCCTTGATGAAAAGGTAGCCAAAAATCAAGCGCTGTATTTTCTTTTTAAGGCTGCGGGAGTGCCTCAAAACCCTAAACTCCATGATCATCGCAGACCAGTATTCCGGGTTTGTATCATGAGCGTTGGCGAGCATGGCGTTCTTTACGGGTTTTGAGGCATTCCCGCGAGCCAAGAAAATAAGGCGCAGGGGTCGATGTAGTAAAGGAATGGTTGCGCAATGTTCTTTTTATACAGCCAACACAGAAGCAACGTCCCCTGGGCCGACATAGTGAAGGTGATAGGATAGAAGCTGATTTGTATGATTGAAAACGCCCTAAAAACACAAATAGCGCGGCAGGGCTTTCGCCCCGCCAACGCTATCATCTGTAACCCCAAAATTTGGTATTAAGTTGGTTAGTGTCTTGCTATTCCTTTATTGCTGAGTAAGAAAGGCAAGCAGGGTTATGTAAACATCGTACACCATAAACGCTGTCGTAATAACTACCTGCTGCCATGTTTTTATAAAATATGCTCATGTGCCCGGATTTTTTAGAACCCAATGGTCCTGTGCATGGGGTTAGCCGTTTAATGTACACACCAGGGCTTGGGTATAGATGCCTGCATAGCGTATTGTATAAATTTTCATGGTGCCGAAATTTTATTGTTTAAAAAGCTATAGCGAAACTATGCTATGCAATTTTTTAAAAGCTTCCGAAAATGGATGGATTCTTACTTGGCTGCTATTTAACGGGGAGGTTTCGATGGAACTGTTTGAAGCAATACAGTACACCCTTCCTGGGCTGCTTTTATTGTGGTGGTTTTTTCTACAAACAGGATGCCTCTCTGAGGCCGGGATACAGGCTAATTTGGTACTTGCTTCATGGGCAGAATTATGCTCTTAATTCAATAGTGCCGGGAAGCTTTATTTTGAAAGCTAATTGAGAGGTGTTTTTCAGAAAAGATTGCCTGCCTTTATGGGCGAAAACTTAGCCTCGTGGGCCAGCAGCCACTGCTTGCGCCATAGGTCGCCTGCATAGCCCACCAGCTTGTTATCTGAGCCAATGATGCGATGGCAAGGCACTATTATGGCTATCTCATTTTTGCCGTTTGCGGCAGCTACTGCGCGTATGGCTTTTTCATCGCCCATGCTTTTGGTAAAGGCAAGGTAGGATAGTGTTTCTCCGTAAGGTACCTTGCATAAGTGCTCCCACACCCGCTGCTGAAACGCTGTGCCGGGCTGCAATAGCGGCAGGTCGAACTCCTTGCGCGTACCGGCAAAGTATTCGTCGAGCTGCTGCATGCAATTGTCTATGATATCGTTGCTGCCTGTTTCGCGGATGGGAATGATGCCGCCCTTTTCTGTTTCGGTAAACAGTACGGAGGTGATGTGCTCTTCGGTGGCAGATATTTCTATATTGCCCAGAGGCGATTGGCAGTAAGCTGTGTACATTATTTCACCTCTACGTCAAACAGCTTTTCGCCCTCCAGGTAACCCTCCAGCCTGTCGCCAATGGCGATGGCTCCTACGCCCTTTGGCGTACCGGTGTATATAAGGTCGCCCACCTGCAGGGTTATGAACTGCGACACATAGCTGATGATGCGCGGCAGGTTGTATATCATGAGGTTGGAGGTAGAGTCCTGCACGGTAACGCCATTGCGCACCAGCGCAAACTTTATGCCCTCTGCGGCGGCCTTTAGCAGGGCCTCGCCATCGGCATAGCTTTTGAAGGAGTTGCCTAGTATGGCCGCTCCGTCAAATGCTTTGGATATCTCCCACGGCAGGCCGTTGGCCTTCTGGTAGGCTTGCAGGTCGCGGGCGGTAAGGTCTATGCCTACCGATACGCTGTCTATGTATTTGTGCGCAAACTTTTCGCTGATGTATTTGCCCTGCTTGCTGACGCGGAACACCAGCTCCATTTCGTAATGGATGTCCTTGCTCCACTCGGGGTGGAAGAAAGGCTTGTTGTCTTTCAGCAATGCGGTGGCAGGCTTCAGGAACAATACCGGGTTTTCCGGCATGGCGTTGTTCAATTCGTGTATGTGGTCTACGTAGTTCCTGCCTATGCAAATAATCTTCATGTTGCTCTGTTCCTTTACCGTATTAATAAGCCCTTGCAAATACCACGCGCTGGGTAGATGGGTTGCCTGTAAGCACACACTTGCCCTCTTCCTGCTTGTTGTCCAGCGGTATGCAGCGGATGGTGGCTTTTGTCAGCTCCTTTATTTTCTCCTCTGTTTCAGGCGTGCCGTCCCAATGCGCGCTTATAAAGCCAGGGTGTTTTTCCAGCGTAGCTGTAAACTCCTCCCAGGTATTCACTTCGCGTATATTGCTATCGCGGAAGTTCAGCGCCTTGTTGTACATGCTCGATTGTATATCGGCCAATAGCTGCTCTATGTAGTTGGCTATGCCCTCGAACTGTTGGGAGCTTTTCTCCTTGGTATCGCGGCGGGCCACTTCTACGGTGCCGTTTTCCAGGTCGCGCGCACCCAAAGCCAGGCGCACAGGCACACCGCGCAGCTCGTACTCGGCAAATTTGAATCCCGGTTTTTTCTGGTCGTCGTCGTCGAACTTCACGCTGATGCCTTTGGCTTTCAGCTCCTTCAGCACCGGCTCTATTTTATCGAACAGCTTGCGCAGGTCTTCCTCGCCCTTGAATATCGGCACTATCACCACTTGCAGTGGCGCCAATTTCGGAGGCAATACCAGGCCATCATCATCGCTGTGCGCCATTATCAGCGCACCTATCAGGCGGGTAGATACGCCCCATGAAGTGGCATATACATACTCCAGCTTGCCCTCTTTGTTCTGGAACTGCACATCAAACGCCTTGGCAAAATTTTGCCCCAGGTAGTGCGAAGTGCCAGCCTGCAAGGCAAGCCCATCCTGCATCATGGCCTCTATGCAATAGGTATCTACTGCACCGGCAAAACGCTCGTTTGGCGTTTTGCGACCCTTGATAACCGGCAGCGCCATAAAGTTCTGCACGAAGTCGGCGTATACGCCCAGCATTTTTTCAGTTTCCTCTATTGCTTCTACCTGTGTGGTGTGGGCGGTGTGGCCCTCCTGCCACAGGAACTCTGCCGTGCGCAGGAACAGGCGCGTGCGCATCTCCCAGCGCACTACGTTTGCCCAC
>DLGO01000141.1:21146-30164 GCA_002482725.1 Bacteroidetes bacterium UBA7692
ATTCCAGATGATGGTTTCGGAGGTAGGCCTTACTATCAGCTCTTCTTCCAGCTTGGCATCAGGGTCTACTATCACGCCCTTTCCGTTGGGGTCGTTCTTTAGCCTGTAGTGTGTTACCACGGCACACTCCTTGGCAAAACCCTCTACGTGTGCGGCCTCCTTGCTAAGGAAGCTCTTAGGTATAAACAGCGGAAAGTACGCATTTACGTGCCCCGTTTCTTTGAATTGAAAATCAAGCTCTGCCTGCATCTTTTCCCATATAGCATAGCCATAGGGCTTGATTACCATGCAGCCGCGTACGCTGCTGTAGTCGGCCAGTCCGCCCTTTATCACCAAATCGTTGTACCACTGCGAGTAATCCTGCTCCCGGGTTGCTATGTCCTTTGCCATGTATCGAAACTTTAAATTTATGAGGGCTGCAAATATGCGCCCTATANNTCTACTGCGAGTTTATAGTGTTTAGGGGCGTTTTCAAAAAAAAGATGTGGGGAGGGGTGGATTAGTGGGGGGCTTTGGTAGAATAGATTCTAAAAATTTAAAGACTCAATCAGCCAAATAGATAGATTACAATCAGCGATAAAATATAATATATTCATCTCATCATTTAATCTTGAAACTTAAAAATAATGGCTAAAGATAGATTAGGACTTGCTCTTTCCGGAGGTGGATATAGGGCCGCAGCCTTTCACTTAGGAACTTTCAAAAAGTTTCATCAATTAGGTCTATTAGATAAAATTGATGCTATTTCAACCATATCTGGAGGATCTATTGCAGGAGTTTTTTTTCTTCTGCATTATAAAGGAGACATGGATGCTTTTGAAAAATTAATGATTCAAAAACTAAAAACTAGCACTTTCAAGAGAATATTATTTAACCCTTTCTTGGTTGCCACAATGCTTATTCTAATAGCGACCCCAATATGCATTGGATTATGTTTTAGTTCTCTAGTTATCGGCCTGTTAGTTTTTTTGATTGAAGTTTTTCTCTTGTTCATTTTCCAATTTACTCTTGTTCCTTTGACCAAATTTAAAATTAGGGCGTATGATCAGATTTTCTTTGACAAAAAGACATTGAATGATTTACCAAAGAAACCGACCATTGCAATAAATGCAACCAATATGGAAACAGGTACTCTGTTTACGTTTTCTCAAAATAGGATGAGTGACTCATCCTATCAACACCCTAAGGATAATGGGCAACCAATTAATTTCAAGCATGAGAAATTTCCTTTAGCTCATGCCGTAGCTAGTTCCACTGCTGTTCCATTTATCTTTAATCCAGTTAAAATTAAAAAACAATTTTTTATGGATTGGGAAAACACTAAAGACAGAGCTAATCCATCTTTAGTAGATGGAGGAGTTTATGATAATCAAGGAGTTCATAAGTTAACCCAGAGCAATTCTTCTCATTTTTGCGATATAGTTGTGTGTAGCGATGGCTCCATGCCCTTTAATTTCAAATTTACTGGTTTGAATTCACTTGCAGTATTATATAGGTCTACAGATCTAATGATGCGCAAGATAAAAAGCATGCAGTTTGTAAAATATGTTCATGAAGCCAATCAAGATATTGCCTATTTCTCTTTAAACTGGGATTATGAGAGAGTTTTCGATGAAACAGTAAATGCTATAAAACAAAAAAAAACTAATAGTAAACTAATGGAGCATTACGGATTACCAAGTGCGTGGTTAAAAAATATTGAAACAATCGAAGAAAACAGGGAAAACATTAGGTTTTTTTTAAAGGAAAAGATCAATTACAATGGGATACATGAAACGGCATTAACCATTAATGAAATACAAGAAATTTGTAAAATTGATACCCAACTGAAAGCATTAACAGATAGAGAGATTGAATTGCTATCGAGGCATGCTGCAAGGTTGGCCGAAATTCACATTAGGTTATTTTGTCCTGGCTTACATTTATAACATATTCTAAACCACACCAATGTTTTTAGAGTTCAATGTTTTTGTAACAAATTCACATAATGCACCAAAAAATTTATGATAATAGTATGATTTGTTTTTTAAAATATTGGTCACTAACTGTTCCTGAGTAGGATAAAAGGTTGATGGCCCCCGATGTATAGTATTTCTAGTAACATATATCTCCTCAAAAGTATTCTGCATTTCCTCAAAATGCTCTTGCGTTGCCACTGCTTCAAAATACAATAGATAAAGTACTACGCGAAATTGCACCTTAAATGAGTTACGTCTATCTAAGTGTGAAAAAGGTTGTGAAAAAATTCTATCATAATCAATATCATGATATTTGTAGTATCTAATAATTGTTGCTTCCACAGACCCCCCTCCCACATTTAGTACTGCAGAGTAAGTTTTTGAAACGGGATCAAATTTTTTATAGCTAAAGGGTTTGTTCTTTCTTTGAATTAACAACTCAGCCCATAACTTCCCATTGGAGAAAAGATGAGTGACAATAGCTTCAATTTGTTGATATATACATTGGGCATATCTCTCAAAATTATCTCGTCTTCTTTGATGCTCCATCTGCGCATAATCCTGTAGTAATTGGTTTTGAATTGGTTCCGGTAGTTTTTTAAAATATGGGAAAGAACAATAAAAATCTTGAGCTAATTTTCGGATTACTGATTCAATAGCATTTTCATTAATGTCAGATAAAGTTTGCTTTTGAAAAGCAAATGAATCCTTAGCGTATTTATGAAATTTACTTTCAATTAATGAGAGATTAGCATCCATAGAATCAATAGATTTCAATTGTTGTATTTTGTCAAATACATTCATTAAAAATTTGAGTTCTTCTGAGGTCATACAGATAAATTATTAAAAATTTGAGTCGCCTTTAAAATATCATTTTGTTCTAGTGCGGTTACTATCTCCAATAACCCTTGGGAAATAGATGAAGATTTTTGTTTTGTTGAAAAATTTGCTGTAGTCAATTCTTTCAGAGAATGCCTAAAAGATTGATATAATTTATCTTCTTTTCCTCTTACCATGCCCAAATACAAGATTTTTCCAGCCAAATAATTCTGAAACACTATATATTCACCATTATAGCGCTTATATCCTTTTTTTTCAGGAAATTTTAAAACAAAATTTGCTTGAGTTGCGCTAGTGCCAAATTTATTCCAAGTCCTGAGCCAATACCTTACGTCTTTAATATAATCTCTATTAACATTGGATTTGTTATTTACTATTATACCTGTTACCTCTTGCCTAGTATTCCAGTTTTGTAATCTCTCTTTTTCCAATTTTATTTTAAAGTTCTCTTGTCGCTCTATTATAATCTTTAATCTAGCCTTAAACCATTTATCAAAAATATTCAGCTTAGCAGAAAACGTGATGTCATCAGCATATCTAGAGTATGTAGCATTATATCTTCCAGCTAATTTCGTTAATTTTCTGTCTAACCTTTGACATACGATATTAGTTAAAGTAGGTGAGGTAGGTGCGCCTTGAGGCAAGAAGCCATTGTAGCAGCAAATATTTGCTATTAAAAATGCTAGTGGTTCTTTATCCGCTGTCAAATAAAAGGGCTTCAGTTCAAGTACTGATTTTATTCTTCTAAACTCGGTGCTTGGAAAAAAACTATCAAGGTCGATATTGTATACAAAGTTTTTGCCAATATGTAGTTTAGCATTGTCAACTATAGATTTATTAGGTATAAAGCCAAAGGAATTAGGGTGTGATACAAAAACGGAATTTAGAATTTCGTTAATGCATTTTTGTATTGTCTTTAACTTATATGTTGGAGAAGAAATAGGTCTGGTTTCACCTCTTTTTTTCTTGGGTATTTCGAAATGATAATATTGATTTTTTGCCACAAAGGCATAATAGGTGAGATGGTTAGGGTCTATGGTAACTGGCGTCTTCTTATTGCGCTTTGGATATTTTAATTCATATATCCATTGTAGTAACTTGGCAAGTTCATCAATAGACTTAATCAACTTAAATTTTAGCGCAATTTCTTGTCGGTTTTCAGGAGTTAGTTTCATAAAAAAGAAGCATCTGCAAGGGTTTTCTTTTATGTATGTATGATAAATTTATCAGCTAAATATTGTTAAATTCCATAAATACGTAAAGCATATATCACATTAAAATATAAATATATAATTTAAAATATCTATTACATAAGGCTAAAACATAATAATAACTAACGTTGACAGTAAATTCAGCAAATCGCTGAACAAAGGTTCAAAACCTCGTTTTATATGCAGATGCTTCTTTTTCAAATATAAAAAATAATCCTAACCTTGTGATAATCCAAGGACTAAAAAAAGTAAATGAGAGAATCTCGAAAATTCTATGATAGCTTAGAATCTAAGGATAAATTTATCCCGATATTAAAAAAGTTTATTGACCAATCCCTTTATGACCAAACTTTAGCAGGGCAAAATTCTGATAGATTGAGTTACACTTCGTTCTATTCAAAGTTAACTAGCTCTCTTTTCTTAGCAAACGCAGAAAACGTTTTTAGGTATTGTGAGTCGCCAATAGAAAGAATGATGATTAATTCGCTATTGCTTCTCTTTCTAAAAAATCGGATACCAACACTTTTTATTACTGAGCCCTTCCCTGACGCAGAAGAAAACATTGAATCAATTAGAGACTATTATAAAAGTGTTGATAGTTATGTTCTAAAATATAAAGAATATACAAAGGATGCTAAGCTTGAAAAATTAGAGCAATATTTAAGAGAGGATACAAGCGTAAAATGTTTTACAGAAGAAGAGGTTTATGATATCTTAAGGTATCTCAATTTCAGAAAAGATTTTGAATGGGCGGCTTATCATATTACGCCACAAGCTACTATTCAGAGTAAACAATTAGGAAAGAAAAATATTAGGGTTGACTTTTTAGTTTGGGTTCCCAATGATCCTACAGTAAAAATCGTTATAGAGTGCGATGGTTATCAGTATCATGGGAATAAAAAGTCCTTCGTGCAGGACAAAATTAGAAATCGGGAATTACAGTTAAGAGGCTATCAAGTTGTTCATTATTCCGGAACGGAAATTTTTGAAAATCCCGTTGAAGTAAGTTCAAATTTATTCGATATCCTCATGGTTTTGGATAAAAATCAAGATAAACTTAGAATGATCTAAATATTTTATACGACTATAGACTTTATTTTCATGAATACAATTCATTTAGGTATTGATCTGTAAATAACCAAGTATCAAAACAAGGACATTATCCCCCTTTCACATTTTTTCTAACTCTCCACTCTCATTGATTTTCATACCACTTACACGGTATTAACTATTTTTGGTTTGAGTGCTGCTTGGATATAAAAGCGGGGGTGCACATATTTGTAGCCTACATCGAAATCTGCATTCGCGGATGGCGGGGATAAAAAAGGAAATAACCGGCCTTTTAGCTTTATTACTAAACAGCATAATAAACCACTATGCAAACTACACACAAGGAGCAGATCGCATTCCTGAAAAAGAAACTGAAGCTTGGCCTGAAGGGCAAGGACTTGTTTACATTGTACAAAGAGAAATTTTGCCTGGGCATAAAGAGCTATGAGCGGCGCCTGGCTGCGGCGCGCGCAGAGCTGAACATAGGCAAAAAGCCCTCTATCAACTGGGTGCTGGTGAACATAGTGCATGATGGAAAAGACCCTCAGCACGAGGCACCAAAAGACCCTCTGCAAACAGGGGCAAAATCCCCTCCGGTTTCAACGGGCGGTAAGCAGGAAAATACCCTACTGCAAAACGCTGAAAAAACCCCTCAGCCAACCTATGAAAAAGCCACCCCACCAAAGAGGGAAAAGCCCCCACGCCCAACACGGGTACATGCTGCGGAAGCGGAGGTAGCTGCGGCTGCGGAGGAACTGCTGTGCATGACGGTGCTAAGTACAGAGGAGTGCCTGCTGATGTTGAGCCGATTTGCGCTGGGGCAGTATGTAAGGAGCAGGCACTTTGCCTGCGGGGGCGAGGTAGTAGAGGTGCGCGAGACGCCGCCGTTTAATGCGAGAAGGACGGCAGTGATGGCGATATTGAAGTATCACGAGGCCATGAAAGATGACAAAAGTTTTAAGGGTGAGCTGGGCTATGACCCAACTAAATATGTTGCCCTGACTACACAAGAGATACTGAATATGACAGATGAAAGGATGATGGAGCTGACAAGGCAGATATTGCCGGGTTAACACCTATCTAAGGGCGTTTTATACTGATGTCTTTTGGTGGTCGAGTAAACGGGATTGTCAGTGTTGGTTGTGTAAGGAATGGTTGCAAGTGCAGTCACAAAGACCCGCTGCGCTGAAGCTTGCGCGAGGAATGTGTTTTGTTTGGGAATAGAAAACACGGATAAAGGTGATGGTGTAAAGAGATGATGAGCCGTAGGCACAGCCTACAATCACATCCGACGTAGGCAATAGCCTACGCCGAGAGTAGGTCACAAGCACCGCTGCGCTAAAGCTTGGATCCGGAACAAGCAGCCGGATACAAACGGGAATACGGATCTGATTGTGTTTTGTGAGGACACAAACCACGGAGAAACGGCAACAAAACCACGGCGAAAAAATGTTCTTTGAAATATGGAGTAGGGATCGGGGCTTCTGCGCGGAAGAGGCGATGAGATAACTTATTGGGATTTGTTTTGTTACACCTATGCAGCGACCGGGGCAGGTGAATTTTTGAAATGCCTTTTTAAACAATGGGAGCTGTGAGAGGGATATATGAAACTGCACATAAAATACATGGTGTCGATACGCTGCAAGATGGCGGTGCAGCGGGAGCTGGACAGGCTGGGGCTGATGTATGGCGCTGTAGAGCTGGGCGAGGTAGAGGTGCGGGGAGGTATGGATGCGGAGGTGCGCGTGCAACTGGCAGCGGGGTTGCTAAAATCCGGCCTGCTGCTGATGGAGGATAAGAAGGCGATACTGATAGAAAAGATAAAGCTGGTGGTAATAGATATGGTGCACTATGCACGGGAGCGGCCGAAGGAGAACTTTTCGGACTTCCTAAGCCAGAAGCTGCAATACGATTATACATACCTGGCCAACCTTTTTTCGGAGGTGACGGGCACTACCATAGAGCACTATATAATAGCCCATAAGCTGGAGAAGGTAAAGGAGCTGCTGCTGTATGATGAGTTGAGCCTGACACAGATATCGTACCAGCTGAACTACAGCAGCGTGGCGCACCTGTCGAACCAGTTCAAAAAGGTAACGGGGCTTACGCCCAGCTTCTTCAAAAAGCTGAAAAGCAAAAAGCGCTTAGAGCTGGAGCAGCTATAACCCAAACAAAAAAGCCACCACCGCTTGCGCGATAATGGCTTTGAAATAGTTGAAGGGCGCAGGGAATTAGTTAGACCCTATGTTGCCCTGGCACAAGACGTTTGCCATAAGCAAAGTTGACTCGTGTATAGCCAGGTAACCATCGTACACCATTGCATTGTCGTAGCTGATAGGCGTACCGTTATCCAAAGTGCGCAGTGTAGTATAGCTTTTGCCTGTAGTGCCATCTACGGGGTTCAGTGTTTTAACCACCGGACCACCGCCAACTGTAGCTACCGAGCCGATATGTATCACCGCAGGGTGTACACCACCGGCCAGGGTGCCGTTCAGGCTGATGGTAATAAGTGAGTTGCCGTTCTTGCGTTTTTCGAACAGGGCCGTACCATTAACACCCGATGCGCCAACTGCTGCCAGCGTATAGGTTTTTTGGGTAGTAGTCAGCTCATTGCCGCCGATATCTGTTTGCGCTATAATCGTAGTCAGGTTGTTGGCGCTCTGGTGTACATTCAGGTAACCATCGAACGCGATCAGCTGGCTGTAGTTGACAGCGCTGTTGTTGTCCAGCTTGGTAACATCGGTAGAGCTAACACCATTTACCACTGAGTTCAGCGATATGGCAATATCACCGCCCTCTACAGCAGAGTTCAGGTGTATGTGTGCAGGGTGGTTTTCGGTATCGCCGCCGCTAAGGGCTATAGATATGGTAGTAACCGTGCTGCTGGTTTCGGTAAAGGTAACTGTACCGGAAACTCCCAGCTGGTCTTTTACCTTCAGGGTGTAAGTTGTTGTTTTTGGCGCAGCAGCTTCTTCTTTTTTGCATCCGCCTATTGTCATCAATACCATTGCACATATTGCAATCATGCCCACCGCCCCGTTCTTTGTTTTTATCATTGTTTTGTTTTACATATTTGTGAAAGAATTTTCACAAAGCAAAGGTGGGCGTGGAAAGGGGCTAAAACGTTACACAATTGCGGCAATGTGTTACATGATTCACACATTGGCAACGGTAGCGGGCAGGCCAATCGTTTAGTAAACTATATTTAGGGTTAACTGCTGATTTAACGTATTTTCCCTAATTTATGATTTGTTTGGAAAGTGTGGCACCGTATTGGATTAAACCTGATGTATCTTCGGATGTCTGAAACTTAAAATAGGCTTATATGCGCAACTATATATCAATATCATTAGCATTTTTGACCATGCTGCTTGCCGTGCCGGCATGGGCGCAGGACGATGTGTACTACGACCCGAGCAAGGGCAGTACCAAAGCCACGCAATACGATGATGCCAATGCTAACTACCAGGACCAGTACTACAAGTACAATGCCGCTGCGGACACCACGCCGGCATACGTAGACAGCATAACCTATACCGACAAAACGGATGGATACGGCAAAGCATATAACTATGATGACGGCACTACCACATCGAGCACTACAACTGATAACTCCGGTAATACGTACGTAACGAATAACTACTACGATGATAATGATTACTATTATTCATCGCGCATACGCAGGTACTACCAGCCTACTTACGGGTCTACTTTCTGGGGAGGTTATTACACCAATTCGTACTTCTACAGCTCCAATCCATACTCATGGGGTGTAAGTATAAACCCCTACTACGACTACTACTACCAACCAACGGTGATAGTAGTAAACCCATACCGCAACTGCTGGGGATGGAACAACTGTGGCTGGGGATATAACCACTACGGCTGGAATAACTACTACGGTGGCGGCTACGGTTATGGATGGGGTGGCGGCTATGGCGGCTACTACGGTGGCTATG
>DLGO01000141.1:30209-53963 GCA_002482725.1 Bacteroidetes bacterium UBA7692
ATGGCTATGGATATGGCTATGGATATGGCTATGGATATGGCAACGGATACTACGACAATGGCTACTATGGTGGCGGCTACAACCGCACCAACTACGGACACAGCGGCCCGCGCAATTCGCGTAGCTCTGCCAATAGTGGTGCCAATACGCCAAGGCCCAACACCAATGGCAAGACTGATGTAACACCGGGCGCAAGGCCTACACCTGCACCGGGTGTAAACGTAAGGCCAAACCCGAACGCAACACCGGGCAATACAGCGCCGCGCGACAATGGAAACAATACGCCTGTGCCTACAACCAGGCCCGGCACCAATGCAAATACGCGTCCGCTGCCAGCTGGTGCTGCACCACGTGATGTGCCTGCGCCAACACAGACCCGCCCCGGAACAGGCCGCCCTGTAGATGCCACGCCGACACGCGACGTGCCAACACAGGTGAACCCACGGAACAACAGGCCGGTGGATGTAACGCCTGCACCAAATGATGTGCCTGCGCCTACCCGTACCAACAGGCCTGCGCCACAGGCCACTCCTGTAAACAGGGATGTGCCAACGCCGGACAGGACAACACCAACACAACGCCCTGCACCGCAGAGCGCACCTATAGACAGGTATAACAGGGATGCGCAAACGCGCCCTGCGCCTACCCAGCCTGCACCAAGCGACAGGGATGTGTACAGGAACAACCAGCCTGCGCAGCCAAGGCAAGCACCGGTAGACAGGAACGACAACAACAGCAGGCCACAGCCGCAGGCGCCAAGGAACTACGACCAACCGCGCTCTGCGCCAGAGCCACGCACGGCACCTGCACCAAGGAACTACGAGCAACCAAGGTCTGCACCGGAGCCACGCACGGCACCTGCGCCAAGGAACTATGAGCAGCCGAGGTCTGCGCCAATGCCTTCGCAGTCGAGGCCGGCACCATCCTACAACCCCGGAAACGGTGGCGGTGGCAGGATGTCGGGCGGCAGAAGAGGCGGATAATAAAAAGCCGCAGGTGGTATGATTTTTTATAAAAATGAAGCATGAGAAAGTTATTGTTTATAGGCACCTTATTGCTGGCTACGGCAGCCAAGGCGCAGGTATATGATGTGGACGGACTGAAGTTTGCGCGGACTACGCCACTCAGCACAGCGCGCAGTATGGGCGTGGCGGGGGCTTTTGGCAGTGTGGGTGCAGACCTGAGCGCTACCGGCTCTAACCCCGCAGGTATAGCACTGTACAGGAGCAGTGAGGTAATGTTTGGCCTGGGGGTGCAAAACTCCAGAACCACTACCGACTACCTAGGCAACCGCACTTCTGGCTCAGCCACTAAGGTAGCAGTACCAGGGGCGGGTGTTGTATTCAACTTTCCTACAAGACCAAAAAAGGCAGGCGGGTTTTCATCGGGCAGCAGCCTGAAGTCAGTGTCGCTTGCTATTACATTCCAGCAGATAAATAACTTTCGAAGGACGGAAACCTACTCGGGGCTGAACAAAGAAAACACCCTGGCAAATACGTGGGTGAATGAATTGAACCTTGGCTACCCATTAGATTTCTATAACTACGATGCATCGGTAATGCTGCCGCTACTGGCGGGCAGCGTGGGATTTGACTCTGCCAGCAATGGCTACGCCACCTACATAAAATCGCCGGTGAACCAAAGCGGTAAAATAACCCAGATGGGCAGCAACAGCGATGTCAACCTGGCGCTGGGCTTTAATGTAAACGACAAGGTGTACCTGGGTGTGGATGTGGGCATACCTTTCATCAACTATACGGTAAACAACCTCTATAGCGAATCGGACAACGGGCAGTTGATTGACTCTTTCGAATACTTCAACTACCGCCAGCAATACCGCACCAGCGGTGTAGGCGTGAATGGCAAGTTTGGTATTATATTCCGCCCGGCACCATGGTACAGGGGCGGTATAGCTATGCACACCCCAACGCGCTACAGCCTGGACGAGCTATATGTACCATCCTACGAAGAAGCTTATGGTGCTTATATCTACTCTGTAGACTCCAACATATATGCACCTTTCAAATACACCGTATCCACGCCGATAAAAGGAGTTATCAGCAACAGCTTTTACTTTAAGGAATTCGGCTTCTTTTCGGTGGATTATGAGTTCCAGAATTTTGGGGCTACCAAATACAAGTTTGCCGGATATGAAGAGACTTCTGACGCTATCAACAAAACGACCAAAAGCAAATACGGGTTCGGGCATACCGTGCGCGCAGGTGTAGAGGTGGCCTACAAATCGCTAAGGGTACGCGGGGGGTATGCGTACCAGAGCTCACCCTTCAAACAGACCGGCAGCCTTGGCGGCTACGATGGCAGCAGGCACCAGGCTTCGGCGGGACTTGGCTACAGGGGCAAAAGATTTTTTGCCGACTTTGCATGGCTGGCTACTTTCCAGAAAGACTACTACGCGCCCTACCTGACAGGTGATGCCAATCAGCCAGCATCCAAGTCGAGCAATATGTACCAGAACTTTGTGTTGACCATTGGTTTCAAATTTGGCAGAAAGACGATTTAAGCAGCAGCAAGGAGTAATTGTTTTTTAGCTTTGCCACCCTATCAGCAACTATACATGAGCAAGCCATATAATTTTTTCAGCGGTCCGGCAATATTACCGGAAGAGGTAATAGCAAAAGCCGCAGAGTCTATCATCAATTTTGAAGGCACGGGGCTTTCTATCCTGGAGATATCGCACCGCAGCAAGGAGTTCGTGGCCGTAATGGAAAATGCACGGGCGCTTACCAAAGAGCTGCTGGGATTGGGCAGCGACTATGAGGTGCTGTTCCTGCAAGGAGGCGCCAGCCTGCAGTTTTGCATGATACCTATGAACCTGCTGGGTGAAGGTGATAGCGCGGCTTATTTTGACACAGGCCATTGGGCACATGAAGCGGAAGAGCAAGCGAAGTTATTCGGGGATGTTAAGACGATAAGCAGCAGCAAGGCGGATAACTACACGCACATATCAGGCGCAGATAGCTGGCAGGCAGTGGGCAACAGCAGGTATGCCCATATGACTACCAACAACACCATATATGGTACACAATGGAACCGAGCCAAACTGGAGGAACTGTACAATGCCACTGCCGATACAGTGCTGGTGGGCGATATGAGCAGCGATATATTCTGCCGGCCTATGGACTTCAGCAAGTTTGGATTGATATATGCCACGGTGCAGAAGAACGTAGGCCCTGCGGGCGCTACGCTGGTAGCGGTTAAAAAAGATATACTTGGCAAAACAGGCAAAACGCTGCCTGCCATGCTGGACTACCAGACCCATATAAAAAAGGACAGCATGCACAATACACCAAGTACCTACGCGGTGTATGTAAGCTACCTGACCCTGCAATGGATAAAGGCGCATGGCCTGCAACAGATAGAGCAGCACAACATAAATAAGGCACAACTGCTATACGATACCATAGATAACTCAAAGCTATTTAAAGGCACGGCTGCAAAGGCGGATAGGAGCATCATGAATGCCTGTTTTGTGTTCAATGAAAACAGTAGCACGGAGCAGATAGCAGCGCTAGAAAAGAGGTTCCTGCAATTTGCAGAGGAGCGCAAGCTGTTGGGCATAGCAGGGCACAGGTCGGTGGGTGGTTTCCGCGCATCTATCTACAACGCCATGCCATTGGCAGGTGTGCAGGCGCTGGCAGATGCCATTACGGATTTCGAGAAAACGGTGTAGGCTATACCTCGCGCAGTACAGTGCGGAAGGACAGGCACTTGTCCTGGAAGGTGTTCTTCATTTCGGCCTGTAGCTCGCGGTAGTGGATGTTCTGGAATGTAAAATAATCGCTGATGGAATGGGCGAAGAACTGAACGGCGTAGGTCATGCCATCGCTCTGGTCGTCTTCGAGCACGCGGAACATCTTGTAGTCGTAGAAGCAGCCTGTGGCAAGGATCTTGAGGCAGTGGTCCTGCTTCATCCATTGCACCCACACATCGTTGATGCTTAAATCTACTTTTATCGTTACGTTGTATACTATCATAAATATGCCTTTACCACCGCTGAAAATGCGCGGCGCAAATGTAAGAAAAGGTATGGTGAAAAGGACTATTGAAAAAGCTTCAGGAAACCTTCTTCGTAGCTGTTGCCTATAGGGATCCTGGTTTCGCCAATGGCTATCTCTTTGTTCCGCACAGATTTGATGCGACCGAAAGGGATGATAAAGGAGCGGTGTACCCGAACGAAGTCTTTGGGGGAAAGCTTTTCCAGTATGCCCTTCATGGTCATGCGGACTACCAGGGTCTTCTGGTTTTCTATGTGGATCTTCAGGTAGTCGTCCAGTCCTTCGATATACAGTATGTCGGGCAGGTTGATCTTAACCAAGGCATTGTCGGCACGAACAAACAGGTACTTATGCTCATCGGCATCGCGCATATTGCGGAACCTGTGGAACTCGGCGGCCTTCTCTACTGCCTGATTGAAACGCTCCAGGGTAAAGGGCTTCAGCAGGTAATCTACTGCGTTCAGGTTGAAGCCTTCTACGGCATACTCCATGTGTGCTGTGGTAAAGATGACCATAGTGTCCTGCTTGACTGCCTTGTATAGCTCTATACCCGATAAGCCCGGCATATTGATGTCGAGGAACAGCAGGTCTACCGGAAAGCTCTTGATGTGCTTCAGCGCTTCGTTGGGTTTGCTAAAGGTTTTCTGCAACTGCACAAGATCACTGGAGGCGCAGAAGCTCTCTACAATTTGCAGAGCAAGTGGCTCGTCATCTATGGCAATAGCGGTAATCATGTCAGGCTTATTTTAACCAGTACCAGAAAGGTAGTATCGGTTTCTTCTATTTGCAGGGAGTACTTGTTTGGGTACATAATGTTCAGGCGGCTTCTGGTATTCTCTAAACCTACACCTGTCTTTTCTACACCCTCTATGGCATGCACCTTGTTGTTGGCTACGCGCATGTGCAGCTCGTATTTGCCTATAGCTATGGCTATGCTTATGTCGGAGTTTTCTTCGGCATTGACACCATACTTAAAGGCATTTTCTATAAACGGCATTAGTATCAGTGGTGCTATCTGCTTGCCCATAGTATCGCCCACTATCTCGTACTGTAGGCGTATTGATTTTTCCAGCCGTATCTTTTGCAGCTCTATGTAGTCGGCTATGTAGTGCATTTCCCGTTCCAGCGGCACATAGTCTGCGCCCAAGTCTGTGAGCACGTAGCGCATCATGCCCGATAGCTTTACCACGGCATTGGCTGTCCTGTCAGACTTTACAATGGCAAGCGCATAAATGCTGTTGAGCGTGTTGAACAGGAAGTGCGGGTTTATTTGTGCCTTAAGGTATGATAGTTCGGCATCTGACTTGGCTTTTTCGGCCATTTTCAGCCGCTCATTTATCTTGAGGAATAGTGCGAAGAAAAACGCCAGTACAAACAGCACGAAATACTCATTGAACTCATGTAGCATATATCCAAAATGTGGTGGTCGTGGCATATCGTTGCTGTGATGCAATCCGGGTGGTGGGGCATGGTGCATATTGCCAGGTACTATCAGGTGTGGTAAAAAGGCAGCCGTAATAAAGCAGCCAAGGACTATGGAGAAATATATGATATACTGCTTGCGGAAATAGAACTGAGGTAGAAGGTAATAGAAGTTGAGGTAGAAGAAGCACAGCAGCAGTAAATAGCTCAGGAAGTCGCGCTGAAACCCTGATACTGCCCACATATTGCCTGATGCCGAAAAAACCGGTGAGGATAATATAGGTAATGCCAAAAAGGTGATGCAGCCTACCAGGTGTATCAGCAGGTTTGGTAATCGTTGTCGCATATCTGTTATTACCATAAAGGTAGTAATAAGTTTCCGAGGGAGAACTTAATGCGGTAATCATGCTGAATCTATAGGAGAAAGCGGTTCCTTTAAACCAAAAAGGGCCTATGGTATCAGATTCCATAAGCCCTTTTCACTAAGAGTAGTGTCGGTTATTAATAACCGAAAACGTCTTCTAACTTAATTTCCTGCACTTTACCTAATCCTTCCAGTACAGAGAAGTCGATATCTTTTTTGTTGCCAACTACCAGATAGGCATAAGGCTTTGCTTTTACATGCTTATCGAAGAAGGTTTTCAAGTCCTTGAATTTATAGTTCTGCGCTTCCTCGTATATCTGTTTGCGGATGTCATAGTTTAGTCCACGCTTTTTGGCCCTGTCCCATGCCCAATACATATCATCACCTGTTATCCAGTCGCTTTCCAGTGTTTTCACTACGCTCTGGCGGGCACCTTCGTACTGCTGAGGTACATCCGGCATATTATTCAGCAACTTGTTCATTTCTGTAAGTGCGGTCTTTAGCTTGTCGCTTTGTGTGCCTACATAAGATGTAAGGTAGTGGCTTTCATTTGCATACTGAGGTATGCCAAATGAGCTATATACTGAATAGGCAAGTGCCATTTTTTCCCTGATTTCCTGGAACATGATACTGGACAATCCACTGCCATAATAGTCGTTGTACAGGAATACTGAAGTGTATAATCCTTTATTAAACAACTCGTCTTTGGCAAGCAACATTACCTCTGTTTGCTTCATATTATAATCGCAGAAATAAACTGTGTTTGCATCGATATTCTGTTCCTTATAGGTAACAGCCTCAGGATAATCTTTCAGCTTTACAGCGGTTTTATGCTCTTTGTTCAATACACCTNNCCTGCCACTACAGGCAATTCATTGCTGCCGTAGTAAAATATCCTGTGCTTGTAGCTGCTTACATCTTTCAGCAGGGCTACCAGTTCCTCAGGTTTTGTTTCTTCCAACTCCTTTGCACTCAATACATTGGTAAATGGATTGAGTGTTCCATATTTAGCACGATTTGAGAGGCCGCTCATAATTCTACCCTTATTCAGCTTAGCGTTGTCCCTTTCCTGCAAAATATTGCCCACCAGCTGCCCATAAGCATCTTCATCCGGTTTTACATTGGCCAAAATATGCTCAAACAACTGAACCCCTTTCAACAGGTTTTCTTCCAATCCGCTAAGTGATACGCTAACTCTATCGCGCCCGGAGCTTACGGCAAAGCTTAATCCTAATTTATAGAATTCCTGCTGTAGCTGTGCAGCACTATATTTATCTGTGCCCAAAAACTCAGCATAGCTGATAGCTAAACCGAGTTTGCGGATATTGTCGCTACCCATGTCGAATATATAATCCAGCGTAAAGGTTTTATTCAGGTCGTTATGGATATAATCCAACACTATCCCGTTGGCAAGGGTAGTATGCTGTATGTCCTTGTCAAAATCAATAAACTTAGGTGTCGCCTTTGCAGTAGGCATGGCATCAAAGCTCTTTTTGAATGGACTTTCTGCCTCTTTGTTCATGAAAACAGGGGTAATTTCAGGTTTCTCTACTTTATGCCTGGCGGGCTCTCCTTTTCGCTTGTAGCATACTGCGTAGTTTTCGCCGTAATGCTTATTAGCAAATGCCACTATCTGCTCCTTAGTAACTGCAGACATAGCGTTCAATTCTTTTAATTTTCCGTTCCAAGTGATATTATGCACAAAGGCGTCCATAATGGCATAAGCACGGCCTTCATTGCTCTCTGCCTCTTTCATTTTCTGTAACTTTAAATTGGTAATGATGGCAGGCAATAACCAATCTGGGAAAACCCCCTTTTTTACCTTGTCCAGCTCTGCCAGCAAAAGGTCTTTTACCTCTTCCAGTTTTTGCCCCTGCTTAGGTTCGCCATTCATGTAATGTATGCTATAGTCCGTGTTTTCATCAATATATGAATAGGCATTCAATACTTTTTGGGCTTGTACCAAATCAAGGTCTATAAGGCCTGCCTGTCCATTGGCCAAAATCATATCTACCATCTTAGACATCAGCGTCTCTCTGGTACCTGCACCATTGAACCTGAAACCCAGCATCACATTTTCCTTTTGCGGACCCAATACTTCTGTTACTATGGGCTGCTTTATTTCTACATCAGGTTGTTTTACGAATTGCGGAATAGGTGCCGACTTCCATTTGCCGAAGTACTTTTGGACCAAGGCAAACGTAGCATCCGGATCAACATCACCTGCAATAATGATAGCTACATTATTTGGCTTATAGTACTGGTCGAAATACTTATAGATATTAACCATTGACGGATTCTTCAGGTGTTCGCCAAGTCCTATGGTGGTTTGTGTACCATACGGGTGGTTTGGCATCAATGCTTTATTAATAGCGGCATATACCCATACATTATCATTATCCTGGTTGCGGTTAAATTCCTCATAAACGGTCTCCAGCTCTGTATGAAAAATGCGCAAAACCACTTTTTCGAATCTATTAGCTTCCAGTTTCATCCATTTTTCCATAGCATTGGATGGTATGTCGTTTACATATACCGTCATGTCGGTGGAGGTAAATGCGTTGGTGCCTGTAGCGCCCAGAGAGGTTACCATTTTGTCGTACTCATTAGGTATAGCCAGTTTTGAAGCTTCGTAGCTAAAGCTATCTATCCTGTGGTAGAGGGCTTTTTTCCTGGCTTCATCAGTTTCATTAAGATGAGCTTCGAAAAGGGCAGAAACCGAATCCAGCACTACTTTCTCTTTCGTCCAGTTTTGCGTACCAAAGTCTGCGGACCCTTTAAATACCATGTGTTCCAGATAATGCGCCAAACCCGTAGTTTGCGCCGGGTCAAATTTTGAACCTGCTTTAACTGCTACCAGGGTTTGTATTCTTGGTACTTCTTTGTTGGGTGAAATGAACACAGTAAGCCCATTATCCAGCTTATACTCCTTTACCGGGTAAAATTCAGTCTGTTTTGGCACTTCTTTCAAGGTGGTAGCTATCTGCACAGGAGCTCCAGACAAATTTGGAGCTTTGGATGCAGGTGTTCTTTGAACCGGAGCTTGCTGAGGTGCCCGGTTTGTATTTACCGGCAAGTTCTGAAGAGTAGTAACCGGAACAGGTTTTTTTAACGCAGCCTCGCGTTTTCCTGCATCCGATTTACTTGGTGCAGAGTTGGTTTGCCCTTGCGCTAATAATCCCGTAATCACTAGTGCAGAGAAAAAAATATGCTTCATATTTTAAATTTGAATGCCCGAAAATGCAGTTTTTACAGCAAGTATTTCTACACTAACTCAGAAAGTTTACAAATGCAGGCGTTAATGTGCATTAACTTATAAAATAAAAAAAGCATGCGAGGCGAATTAAATTGCTATTACTGCAAACCTTTTGTAATAAATCTCCGTCTTTGGTTTGGAAAAATCTAATCACTATCTTTCGCAACTTTTTTTAGAAAAAATAAACTCATGAAGTTTAAACATTTACTCTTTGCTTTTTCTCTTTTATTGGCGTTTAAAGCACAGGCTCAATTTCCTGCCTGCGATACTAACGCTATCAAAACGGCATTTGCGGGATATACCAGGATATATGTAGCTAATGATCCCTGCGGTATGTATTTTGTTTCCAATACCCCCAAAACTGCCTATGCATCCTTGCAGGATGCGGTAGCGCTTGGCGGGAATGTATCACCTGTAAACAGTTCTACAGAAAATACGGCTTTAGTAGCAGCAGCCACAGCACAAGGTATTACAGGTGGCTTTTGGATTGGACTTACAGATGTTCAAACCCAAGGAACCTGGTTAAAATCTGACGGTACACCTGCGACTTATTTCAACTGGGCACCGGGACAGCCAAGTAACTCCGCTAACTCTCCATGCTACACATCGGAAGATGCGGTATATCTAGATTTGGCTACAGGACTGTGGGATGATCAGGCGGCTCTTGATATTTGTGGCGCTGTGGTACACAGAGCTCTTGTTAAGGTAGACCTTTGCCCGGTTATTAATGTGTCCCCAACTGCTACTGTGTGTGCAGGACAGCCGGCCAGCATAACCGCCGTAGGCAGGGGTGGGTCGCGCAATACAACAGCTCCGAGCTATACTTATTCATGGTTCATACCACCATCTTTGGTTCCGGTGGACCAGGATTCTATATTCAGCCAAACGTTACCTAACAGTGGAAGCGTTGCAGTATTGATACAAGACAGGTATCAGTGCCCGGATACAGCAATAGTAGCAATAACGGTAGACCCATGTGTACAGCCTCCCGGCCCTAAAGGCTGTAATACAACACAGATAACTAATACTTTTACAGCTGCGGGTTATATTCCATTGACTGTAAGCGGACAACCATGCAGTATGTATTTTGTGAATCCCAATAGCCAGGATGCGGCACAAGCAGAAGCTTCGGCCAATACACTTGGCGCCCATACAGTAGTTTTTAATAATGCACAGGAAAATACGGATGTTGTAAACGCATTAAGCGCAGCAAATATTTTTGCCCAGGCACCAAACGGAACTATATGGTTGGGTTATAAGAGATCCACTCCCGGCGCCAATACATTCTATGCGTTGGATGGTTCTACAGGGCCATTCCTTACACCTACAACAGGAGGGCCTACACCGGGTATTTATCAGAATTGGAATGCATCCACACCTGAACCCAATAACAGTGGCTATCAGGATGCTTGTGTTCCTCCTTTTGGATGTAGCACCTGTTCAGGTACAAAACAATACAAATGCGTAAATGGGGAGGAATGTGTACAGATATATGGTAGTGGTACATGGAATGATCTATCGTGCTCTGAATCCAGCTGGTCTGTAATAGAAGTAAACCTTTGCCCACAGACCACAGAAACCAACGACACCCTGGTGTGTGCCAATGGCCTTGCTAATCTAAAAACTACTACCATACTTGGTTCTCAGCCGTTTACTTACCAATGGAACCCGAGTGGTAAAACAACTCAGAACATAACAGAGACAATAGCAGCAAATACTACCTATTATGTAACCGTTACTGACCGCTACAGCTGTATTTCGGAGGATACTATAAATGTAACCACCCAAAGCTGTGTTATACCAACAGGTCCGCAAGGTTGCGATATACAATTGATCTTAACATCATATACCAATGCCGGCTATGTGCCATTGAACGTAAGTGGCCAACCATGCAGTATGTATTTCGTGAACCCGAATAGCCAGGATGCTGCTCAGGCAGAGGCTTCTGCACAAACACTAGGCGGGCATACCGTAGTGTTTAACGATGCTGCAGAAAATGCTAATGTGGTGGCGGCACTAAATTCACAGAATATTTTCAATACCTATGGCGGGACCATTTGGATAGGTATAAAAAGAACTGGTGCGGGCGCAGGAACTTTTTATGCCCTGGACGGAACTACAGGGCCATTTGCACCTGGCCCACCCACTCCAGCAGTATATCAGAACTGGAACGCTGGTGAGCCCAATAATAGCGGATATGGAAGTGCCTGTGGTGCACTAGGTTGCGGTAGCATCTTTTGCAGCAGTGCCAACAAATACGAATGCAATAATGGCGAGCAATGTGTACAGATATATACTGCAGGTACATGGAATGACTTATCCTGCAATCGCAGCAGTATATCCATAATAGAGGTAAATCTTTGCCCTGAAGTAAATGGAACTACTAATAATGCAACATTAAATGGACTGGATAAGGATACTACCGTGTGCGCAGGAACCAATGTTACACTAAAAACCAATCCAATCCTTGGATCCAACCCGTATACTTATACATGGACACCATCAGCTAAAACTACAGCCAGTATTACTGAAGCGCCTACACAAACAACCACCTATGTGAACCGCACTACCGACCGTTGGGGTTGTTATGCTCAGGACACACTTACCATAAACATTATACCTCCGGTAAACCCGGGCTTTACTTTTGGCCGCAACGCTATATGTGATGGGGATACTACCACAGTAACGCTTAACGGAACACCTAGTGGTGCCAATTATGTATGGAACTTTGGTGCAGGAAGCACGGTGGTTTCCGGTACAGGTGCGGGCCCTTATGTTGTAAGCTGGACAGGCGCGGGGAGCAAAACTGTAACCATGGATATACTTGGTGGCTGTGTGATACCACAGGCTTCGCAGCAGATTACGATACAACCATTGCCTGTAGCAGATGCAGGAGCAGATGCAGCCGTGTGTAGCGGAGGCTCGATACAAATAGGCGCAGCCGCTCAGCCAAATTATACCTACCAGTGGTATCCGTTGAATAATCTATCAGCAAACACCATATCGAACCCTTTATATTCGGACACCAATACCACAAATGCGCCTATTACCAATACGTATTTTGTCGCTGCAATTTTAAACGGATGTGTAGATTTTGATACTATTGTTATCACTACCAATCCTCCCGCAGCTACTGCAGTAAGCCCTGCAGGGCCTACCATTAACTTCTGTTATGGTGGCGATACAGTGCTTACTTCTGCACAGCCTTTTGCTACCATACTTTGGAATACAGGTGCAACTACGCCGTCCATTACGGTGAATACGGATGCTACATTCTCCTTTACTGCGGTGGATGCCCAAGGGTGCGAGTTTATAAGTGATACCGTAAATACGGTAGAGTCTACCATACCACTTACTACTACCATCAGCACTGCAGGCATTATACCTGTTTGCTTGGGTGGACGTATAGTATTGAATGCGGATAGTGTATACAGCAACTACCTGTGGAGCGAGGGTACTACCACCTCCAGCGTTACCATAACACAGGCAACAGCCGGCAGCATTACCATGCAATCGCAAAATGCAGATGGATGCTGGATAGTGAGCAATCCTATTAATGTTACCTTTAATCCAAATCCTATTGCCAGTGTTATTAAGAGTGACTCTGCTCTTAGCTTCTGCCAGGGCGGATCGGCAAATCTGTATACTGACTCTACTTATGTTTCTTATGTATGGAGCCCTAATTCGGAAGTTACCCCACAGATTACAGCAACCCAAAGCGGCAGTTATTCGCTTGCCTCTACTGATACAGCAAGCTGTATCTACCAGAGTAACACCATTGTTGTTACTGCCAATCCATTGCCACTGGTAAATTCGACGGCAATAGTAGACCAACAATGCTACGATGTGGCTGACGGCTCTATTACAGTAGCAACTACTGTTGGTACTGCTCCATTTACCTATACCTGGGATAACGGTGGTAGTGGTTCACCGCTTACAGGATTAAATCCGGGTACTTATATTGTTACTGTAACGGATGCCAACAATTGTACGGGTACCAACACATTTACAGTAAACCCTGCAATACTGCTTGAGTTAATTTTAGATAGTATAAAAGATGTTACCTGCTTTGCAGGCAGCGATGGTATAATAGCCACACATGCACAAGGTGGCGCACCAGGCTATACTTATTTCTGGAGTAACGGAAGTGCTGCAGGTACAGCTACAGGATTAAAAGCAGGTGCTTATGACCTTACTATGAGCGATGCCAACAATTGTGTTATAGATACTTCATTCACTGTTGTGGAGCCACAGCAAATAGTTGTAATAGCACCGGATACCACAGGAGCAGTATTTGGCGGTACGGGCAATCTGGATGTTACGGTAACCCCTGCTACAGGCACCTACTCTTATGTATGGACACCAAAAGCAGGCCTGAATTGCGATACATGTGCCGCACCTGTTGCGAGCCCGGTAAGAACTACTGATTATAATGTAGTAGTAACCAACGAGGTTGGCTGCACTTCGGAGCTTGACTTTACTTATGTGGTAGATGCCTCTAAGCTCTTGTACATACCGAACCTGTTTACACCAAATGGTGATGGTAAAAATGATTTCTGGTGCATATACTCTTATGGAGTAATAACCATGGACCTTAAGATATTTAACCGTATAGGCGAAAAGGTATTTGAATCTACAGATATCAATACTTGCTGGGATGGATTCTACAATGGCGTAAGGTCATTGCCGGGCGTATATGTGTACTATGTGAAGATATCGTATGCCGATGAAACATGGACACAAAGGCAAGGCTCTATCACTATATATAGATAGGCTACCATAAAAGCTAAAACTCATGAAAAGGCCGGATAACAAATGTTATCCGGCCTTTTTTTATTCGTCGGCATAAGGTCATATTTATATATTCACTTGTTGGGGAAACACCTTTAGTTTGTATCAAAGTATTTATCTGTTGACTAATATCGATAGCGTATGAAAATTGGAATATTGAGGGAAGAGAAGACGCCACAGGATAACCGGGTGCCCCTGACACCTTCGCAATGCCGGACATTGATGGAAGAACATCCTGATGTTTGGATTGCGGTACAGCCTTGCGGCCACCGGTGCTATACCAATGAAGAATACCGGTATCAGGGTATAGCCCTGAAAGAGGACCTGAGCGGCTGCGATATATTGCTAGGTGTAAAGGAAGTGCCTCCGCACCTTTTTATTGAGGGCAAAACTTATTTGTTCTTTTCGCATACTATAAAGCAACAACCACACAATCAAAAGTTGCTGCGTGCAGCATTGGACAAGAAGATAACACTGATAGATTATGAATGCCTGAAAGACCCGAAAGGCAAGCGTATCATAGCATTTGGCAGGTGGGCAGGAATAGTAGGTGCGTATGAAGGCATTCATGCTATAGGCAAACGGTATAAGGCTTTTGATATAAAGCCCATGAACGAATGCCTAAACTTTGCCGAGGTGCAAAAGGAATTTGCCAAGATGAAATTCCCTCCATTGAAGATTGTGCTCACGGGTACAGGCCGTGTGAGCGAGGGCGCAGAGTTTTTGCTGGATATAGTCAACATAAAGAAAGTTTCTCCCCGGGATTTTCTGTACAGGCAGTTTGATGAAATAGTATATACTCAACTTGAAAGCAAGCACATGTTCTACAGGCCCGGGCATGAGGAATTTGATGCGCAGGATTACCACCAAAACCCTAAGGAATACAAGAGTGCCTTCTACCCATTTACTAAGGTAACAGATATATTTATGAACGGTATATATTGGGACAAGCGCATACCGGCATTCTTCACCCAAGAGCAAATGCAGGAGCCCGATTTTGCCATAAAAATAATAGCTGATATTACCTGCGACATAGCGCCGGATGCTTCTGTACCAAGTACACTGCGCACATCGGTAATAGGAGATGCAGTATATGGCTACAACCCATACACAGGCCAGGAATGTGCACCATTTACTAATGAAAGTGTAGATGTGATGGCCATAGACAACTTACCAAACGAGCTACCAAGGGATGCAAGCGAGGACTTTGGCAATATGCTGATGAGCAGGGTGATACCAAGACTGATGAGCGGCGACAGCAAAACAATAGATAATGCTACCATAACCATAGATGGAAAACTAAATGAGCCATTCCATTACCTGACAGAATATGCCGATTTGGAGTAAGTAATTTGCAGATTTAATTTATAATTATACTTTTAGCATTAATTGAGCTGAATGACCCGCAAACTACTTTTTTCTTTCTTTACCCTGCTATCCATATATGCATTTGCAGGAACAAATCCTCTTCAAAAAAGTGAGCAGGAGAAAGCGGCAGCATTATTGCTTGCCTATAGCCCGCCACCAACAATAGATTCCCATAATACAAGATACCCCCTTTTATTCGTAGAAAAGAAACTGCGAAGAGGAGAGTCAATGCTAACAGCAGGCGGTGTATTTACGGGTATAGGAGGCCTAATGGTAGTAACAGGAACAATGACAGCTGCAATAGGATCTGCTTTCAGTAAAAAAGCCACGAATACAGGTTTATACATTTTAGCCGCAGGTGGAGGCATTATGCTTTTTTCCAGTCCATTGCTTGCGATAGGTATACAAGAAGAAGATCGGTGGGATGACGTCCGTAAGAGCCTTATGCTTGGAGCTACCTTATCTCAAAATGGTGTCGGACTTAACTTAACTTTTTAACCACTATAATATGATACGCATATCATTTCTTATTGCTTTTATATTGTTTTTAGCTGCCGGGGCCAGTGCCAATGGACCGCGCATTATGAGCAAAGAAAAATTAGCCGCTGCCCAGATTGCTAACTTATCCATGCCCATGTATTTTGTAGATAGCATTACAGGCAATGTTGTGGCAAGGCCATATCCCGGATCATTTACACCTTTAGAAATTCATCAGCAAATTAAAAAAGCCCATAAGCTTACAGTAGCGGGACAGGTAATTATGGGATTATCTCCAATTTTCATGCTGGGCGGTGCTGCCACATTGCTGGTAGTAGACCCCAGGGTAGGAGGGGGAATAATGGGCGCAAGTGCAGGAGTGTTTTTTGTTGGGCTTCCTGTTTTTATTGGAGGATTGAAAAAGGAAGACAGGTGGCTGCAACTGGAAAGGACTATGTTGATCAAAGGGGGAATTACTTCTACCGGAGGTGTAGGTATTACGCTTCAATTCTAAATGCGCGATGCAATGAAGATAATTTCATCTGGTATTCTTTTTATTGCAGTTTTCTTTCTGTCAATTTGTTTTGGCTTTCCAGCCGCTGCCCAAGATTTTAATCCACAAACGTCCCAAGTGCTTTCGGATACAACCGTAAAGCCTGACAGTACCTCTTCTATACTGCTGATACGAGCAGCTAACCCAATGGCAGATTACTATACTGCTAAAAGAATCAGCAAAGAATTTCGGATAGCAAACAGAATGCTTATAAGCGGAACTGTGCTTATGGGTATTTCTCCAATAATGACAGGTACCGGAATATACTTACTTGTAGCTGGTTTTGATGATGATGGTGTAAAAACGTATACTGGAGTTGGCCTTTGCGTACTTGGTCCAAGTCTTTTTTTTATTGGCCTTCCACAAGTACTGGGAGGACTGGCTAAACACGACATCTGGAAAGATGTAGAAAAGGGTGTGATACTTGGTGCAACCGCGTCTCCACATGGCGTTGGGCTTAGGCTTAATTTTTAGTTTTCCAAGCCTCGCATTACCGTATTTTATTGTTATGTCACATAGATGAATTTTATCATCTTATGCGGATTACACCATGTTTTTATTTATACTCAATCTAAATTAGCCCTTGCATGGCATTGTTGTCCCAAAACACATAATTAATGTTCACAAAATAGCAACTAAGCCCTTTGATTTACGTAAGCATCGCGTATTTTTGACACGCTAAAAAATTAACATCGTGGCAACAGCAGCAAAATCTAACAGCGTATTTTTCAAATCATCCATTGGTAAAAAAGTGGTGATGGGATTAACCGGATTATTCCTAATCAGTTTCCTTATAATTCATGCTACCATCAATGCTATGATTTTCTATAACGATGGCGGAGTTACATTCAGCCATTGGGGGCACTTCATGGGTACCAACCCGATTATCCGCACTTTGGAGATAGGGCTTGTAGCAGGATTTATACTGCACATAGTAGATGGATTGATGCTTTGGAAACAGAACCACGATGCAAGACCTACGAAGTATGCCTACTCTAATGCTAATGCTAACAGCAAATGGTATTCACGCAGTATGGGTTTATTAGGTACGCTATTGCTTATATTCCTTGTAATACATACGTCACATTTCTGGATTCCTAACCGCGCTAACCAGTTTATACATGGCGAGGAATTGAACCTGTACCAGATGATGCTGGATATATTTCAGGTGTGGTACATAGTGCTTATCTATGTATTGGGCTGTGTATCTCTTTTCTGGCACCTGTTACACGGCTTCAAAAGTGCATTTCAGTCGTTGGGGCTGAACCACACAAAATATAATAAGACTATTGACATAGTGGGAACTGCGTTTTCAATCGTAGTGCCTTTGCTTTTCGCATCTATGCCTTTGGTTATTTTCTTTGGGTTAATCAGATAGAAATTTAAAAAAACGATACTGTTATGGCAGAAGAGTCAAATCAAACAATTACCGACGGATTGAATTCTAAAATTCCCGGAGGACCTGTTGGAGACAAATGGACAACCTACAAGCGCAATGTAAAGCTTGTAAACCCGGCCAATAAGCGTAAAATTGAAGTAATAGTGGTAGGTACCGGACTGGCCGGTGCATCTGCAGCTGCTTCGCTTGCCGAGCTTGGCTATAAAGTTAAAGCATTTTGCTTTCAGGATTCCCCACGCCGTGCACACTCGATTGCTGCACAAGGGGGTATCAACTCAGCTAAAAACTATAAAAACGACGGCGACTCAGTTTTCCGTTTGTTCTACGATACTGTAAAGGGAGGTGACTTCCGTGCACGTGAAGCAAACGTTCACCGCCTGGCTGAGGTTTCTGTAAATATAATAGACCAGTGCGTGGCACAAGGTGTTCCATTTGCCCGTGAATACGGGGGATTGCTGGACAACCGCTCATTTGGTGGTGCACAGGTAAGCCGTACGTTCTATGCACGTGGGCAAACAGGCCAGCAGCTATTGTTGGGTGCTTATCAGGCATTGGAGCGCCAGATAGGTTTGGGCAACGTAGAAATGTTTACCCGCCATGAAATGGCAGAGGTAGTAACCATAGATGGTAAGGCACGCGGTATCATAGCAAAGAACCTGATAACAGGCGCTTTCGAAAAGCACTTCGGGCATGCAGTATTGTTGGCTACCGGAGGTTACGGAAACGTATTCTTCCTTTCTACCAATGCTATGGGCAGCAACGTAACCGCTGCATGGAAAGCACACAAGAAAGGCGCTTTCTTTGGCAACCCTTGCTACACACAAATTCACCCTACCTGCATACCGGTAAGCGGCGACTACCAAAGCAAGCTTACACTAATGAGCGAGTCATTGAGAAATGACGGACGTGTATGGGTACCAAAAACTAAAGAAGACGCGAAAGCTATCCGCGAGGGTAAAAAACGCGCAGAAGATATTAAAGAAGAAGACAGGGATTACTATCTGGAAAGAAAATACCCTTCGTACGGCAACCTTTCTCCGCGCGATATAGCATCGCGTGCTGCCAAAGAGGCCTGCGATGATGGTCGTGGTATAGTAGCCAGCGGGTTCGGGGTATTCCTTGATTTTGCCGATGCTATCAAGAGATTGGGTGTAGATGTGGTAAAGGCACGCTACGGTGAACTGTTCCCGATGTACCAAAACATCACAAACGAAGATCCGTTGAAAACGCCAATGAAGATCTACCCTGCAGTACACTATACAATGGGTGGCCTTTGGGTTGATTATGAATTGCAAACCAGCGTACAAGGTTTGTATGCATTGGGTGAAGCCAACTTTAGCGACCACGGTGCAAACCGCTTGGGTGCATCTGCATTGATGCAGGGACTTGCTGATGGATATTTTGTAGCGCCATACACTGTAGGCAACTATTTGGCAGGTGAAATATTTACCAAGGCAATAGACCTAAACCACCCGGCATTTGTAGAAGCAGAAAAAAGTGCAAGCGATCGCCAGAAAACATTGCTGGGTATAAAAGGTAAACGCTCTGTTGATGATTTCCATAAAGCACTGGGCCATATCATGTGGGAGTATTGCGGCATGGCGCGTTCGGCAGAGGGATTGACCAAAGCACGTAAACTATTGCAGGACCTGCGCAAAGAATTCTGGAGCGATGTTTTGGTTCCGGGCGGTTTGAACGAGTTTAATCCTGAGCTGGATAAAGCAGGCCGTGTGGCTGACTTTATAGAGTTGGGGGAACTGATGGTAGTAGATGCGCTTAACCGCAATGAGAGCTGTGGTGGCCACTTCCGTGTAGAGTATCAGGACGAAGGTGAGGCAAAACGTGATGACGAAAACTATGCTTACGTAGCAGCCTGGGAGTTTAAAGGCATGGATGCAGACCCGCAACTACACAAAGAGCCTTTGCAATTTGATAATGTTAAACTGGCTGTTAGAAGCTACAAATAATCATACAATAACTAATAGATTATGAAGTTCAAATTAAAAGTATGGCGCCAGGCCAACCAGAACGCACAAGGTAAGCTTGTAGACTACGATATCGATGGCATAAATGCGGATATGAGTTTTTTGGAGATGGTGGATGTGTTGAATGATAAGCTGATAAAGAAAGGCGAAGATCCTATAGCATTTGACCACGACTGCCGCGAGGGTATATGTGGTATGTGCAGTATGTATATAAGTGGCCGTGCACACGGACCACAACATGCAGCTACTACTTGCCAATTGTACATGCGCAAATTTAAAGATGGTGATACCATATATGTAGAACCATGGAGAGCGAGGGCTTTCCCTATTGTAAAGGACCTGGCTGTAGACAGAGGCGCTTTTGACAGGATTATAGCTGCCGGTGGCTTTGTAAGCGTAAACACAGGACAGGCACAGGATGCCAATAACCTACCTGTAGAAAAGGCATTTGCTGAAAAAGCGATGGATGCAGCAGCTTGTATAGGATGTGGTGCTTGTGTTGCAGCTTGTAAAAATGCCTCTGCTATGTTGTTTGTGTCTGCTAAAGTGAGCCAGATGGCACTATTGCCACAAGGTCAGCCGGAGCGCACACGCAGGGCTTTAGCCATGGTGGCACAAATGGATGCTGAAGGATTTGGCAACTGCACCAACACCGGTGCTTGCGAAGCTGAATGCCCTAAGGAAATCTCGTTGACCAACATTGCGAGATTGAACAGAGAGTATATCAATGCATCAGTTATAGCTGAATAAAATATAAAGCATAAAATTGAATCAACGAAAAACGGCTGCCCCATAAGGTAGCCGTTTTTATATTTGGGGAATAATTAAACAACAGCATGAAGAATGTAGCAGTAATAGGGGCAGGAACAATGGGCAATGGTATTGCACAGGTTTTTGCTACGAAAGGGTTTAAGGTGGTATTGGTAGATGTGTCGCAGGCCGCATTGGATAAGGCCCTGCAAACCATCGCTAAGAACGCAGACAGGATGGTGGCCAAAGGTACCATAACCGAAGAGGTAAAGACTGCTACATTGGCTAACATTACTACTTCTACCTCTGTGGAAACAGCCTGCGCCAGTGTAGACCTGGTAGTAGAAGCCGCTACCGAATACATAGACCTGAAACTGAAAATATTTAAGCAGCTGGATGAGGTTTGCAAACCGGAAACTATACTGGCCTCTAATACCTCTTCTATCTCTATTACCAAAATTGCCTCTGTAACCAAACGCGCTGATAAGGTTATAGGTATGCACTTTATGAACCCTGTACCGGTAATGAAACTGGTAGAGGTGATACGTGGCTATGCCACCAGCGATGAGGTGACACAGTTTACCATGGATACATCGAAAGCGCTGGACAAAGTGCCGGTAGAAGTTAATGACTATCCGGGTTTTGTGGCCAACAGGATACTGATGCCAATGATAAACGAGGCTATTTATACCTTATTTGAAGGTGTGGCCGGTGTAAGCGAAATAGACACCGTAATGAAGCTAGGCATGGCACACCCAATGGGTCCGCTGCAACTGGCAGACTTCATAGGTCTGGATGTATGTCTTTCTATCATGCGCGTATTGCACGAGGGACTTGGCAATCCTAAATATGCACCTTGCCCACTGTTGGTAAACATGGTAACCGCAGGCTACCTAGGTGTAAAGTCCGGTGAAGGGTTTTACAAATACGAAGCTGGCTCAAAAGAGCTGAAAGTAGCTGCGCGCTGGGCTAAGTAATACATTCAGGTTCCATGCACCCGCGTAACATTTCCATAAAGGACTACACCTACGAACTGCCCGATGAGCGTATTGCCAAGTACCCATTGGAGAATCGAGATAGTTCCAAGCTGCTTGTGTACAAGGATGGCAACATAGCGGAAGATACCTACAGCAATATAGCAAACCATATAGATCAGGATACGCTGCTGGTGCTTAATAATACCCGTGTAATACAAGCGCGGCTATTGTTCCAAACCATCGCAGGCGAAACTATAGAGATATTCTGCCTAGAGCCATACCAACCTAGGGAGGTGGCTACTGCTATGGCTCAAACGGGAGCCGCGCAATGGGTTTGCCTGGTGGGCCGCAAAAAGAAATGGAAAGAGCAGTATATCCATCTTAAAAGCGGCGACTTAACCATTACTGCCGAGCTGCTTGGTCCTATTGGCCCTAACTATATCATCTCCTTCCACTGGCAACCGGAGCAACTTACCTTTGCCGAGCTGTTGGACAAGGCCGGCGCATTGCCTATTCCGCCCTATTTAAACCGCGCCACAGAGCAAATAGACCATGAGCGCTACCAGACGGTGTATGCGCAGCACAAAGGCTCTGTAGCGGCCCCTACTGCGGGATTGCATTTTACCTCGCGGGTATTTGCTTCATTGCACGCTAAGCAGATAGTACAGGCTTATGTAACCCTGCACGTTGGTGCTGGCACTTTTAAGCCGGTGAAGAGCGATACCATGGAGGGCCACGACATGCACGCCGAGCTACTGGATGTTGATCTGGCTACCATACGCTCAATACAAGCCGCCAAACGGATTGTATGTGTTGGCACTACAGCACTGCGCACTACAGAAAGCCTTTACTGGATGGGTATAAAAGCTTTACAAAACCCCAACATTACCATTGCTGATATTGAAATCATTCAATGGGATGTGTATGATATGCCTGATGAAAATATTCCGTATACAGAAGCATTAAACGCGCTGGAAAAATGGATGCAGCAAAATGGCTACGATAGGCTTGTTTGCAAGACACAGATAATGATAGCTCCAGGCTACAACCTAAGAATTGCAGAGGCTATTGTGACCAATTTCCATCAACCGGACAGTACGCTGTTACTGCTGGTAGCAGCAGTGGTTGGTGAAGATTGGAAACGGATTTATGACTATGCGCTTGCAAATGATTTCCGCTTCCTGAGCTATGGCGACGGCAGCTTGCTATACAAAAAACCTTAGTTGCCCGGCAATATCAGCACCACTGTTTCATGCTTCTTTAGCTTCAGCTTTAAACCCTTATCTGTTTTGTCCTCTGCTGCTATGCTGTAGCCCGAAGTGGTTATCTGCATAGGTGAGGTATCTGCTGCAATGCCTTTTATATCCAGCAGGTAGTCCTTTTGCTTGCCTGCGTTGAATACAGCAATCGCTACGCTACCATCATTCAAATCCTTTTTAAACAACCACACTCTCTTTTTGCGCGATAGGAGTTTTGCCTGTTGGCCCAATGCATCCTGGTTTATGCGCAGCAGGGTAGTGTTCATCAATATGCCCTTTGTTGCCTCGTTCATATTGCGCAGGTCGCAGCTCGAAAGCAATGGGGAGCACATCATAGCCCACATGGCCATCTGGCTTTCGTACTCCACATCGCTCATGCCTTTGAACATGCCATTGCGCCCGGTTGCCTTACCCTTCCCGTAATTGCCTACGGTAAGCATGTCGGGGTCGTTCCACTGACCGGGGCCTGCATAGCTGTTCAGCTTTGTGTTGCGGCGCATAATCATCATATTGCTCTCCATAAACGGCAGGCCACCTTTCCATGTATCAAAAATATCAGGTGTGGTGCGCCAGTATTGCGCGCCCGCAGCAGGCGCCCATTCCCATGGCTTAAATATGCCCCAGTTGCAAATGCTGTAAACTATCGACCTGTTTGTTGCCTTTAGTGCTGCTCCCATTTTCTGATAGCGCTTCAGGGTTTCTTTCTTCTTCCACGGCACATAGCAGTAGTCGTATTTCAGCAAATCAATACCCCACTCGGCATATACCTGCGCATCTAGCTCTTCATGCTTAAAACCTCCGAAGCACTCTCCACAGGTTTTATCGCCTGCATCGGAGTATATACCCAGCTTCAGGCCCTTGGAGTGTACATAGTCCGAGAGGTATTTGATACCATGCGGAAACTTGACTGCATCGGCTACAGGCCTTCCGCTGCTATCGCGGCTGGCTGCATGCCAGTAGTCGTCCATGTTAAGGTACTGGTAGCCCAAGTCGCGCATGCCGTTGCTTACCATCGCATCGGCCATATCCATCACCATTTTTTCATCCAGCGTATTGGTAAACACATTCCAACTGTTCCAGCCCATTGGCGGGGTAAGGCACAGCTTGTCGCCTATTACCAGCTTTATCTCCCTTTGG
>DLGO01000125.1 GCA_002482725.1 Bacteroidetes bacterium UBA7692
TACACATGTAATAGTCGCTTATCCATATCCAGAATTCCAATTGTTGCCGGGTTACGATAGGCTCTTCGTCCATCAATGTCTCAATCAGCCTGGTGGGCACATTGGGATTTATATTGTGTATTTTTTGAATGACGCCGGTGTAGAATTTATTGGTTTTAAATGGAACCACTACACGATGTCCTTCTTTTGCAAATTCGATAAGCTCTACAGGTATAGCATAGGTATAAGCCCTTGGCAGCGCCATTGGCAGAATAACATCGGCATAAGTAACTTCGGATCCGGACACGTACACAAGGTTAACAATTTACAGTAAGTAAATTGCCTGCTAAAACTATTTTATCAATTTTTTATTAATCCAAAGTCCATTACAATTTAGCTGAAGCAAATACATTCCGGACGCCATCCCTGCCATATCTACACTTATAGTTTTTCCTTCTACAGCTGTCTTAAGTTTTATTCTTGAGCCGTTCATAGCTGAAATATAAACTTCTGTATTGTCAGGTATTGCTTTGCTAAAAGCTATAATCAGCTTATCCTGAACTGGATTTGGATATATATCAATGTCATCTCCTTCTTTAATGGTTTCGATTCCTGTTGGAAGGACGATAATGGTTTTTGAAGCAGTATTGCTGCATCCCAAAGAGTCGGTAAAGCTATATACTACTCTATGAGTTCCTGGTCCTGCAACTATCGGGTCAAATGTTGAGCCACTTACTCCGGCCCCTGAATAAGTACCGCCAAAAGGTGTGGCGCCTACGAGTAAAACAGGATTTGTACTGGCATATATTGTATCTGGACCATAAGTCCATTGACTATTTGGTAATGAAGCGGTAAGGTTAAGAATTACGATACTATCGCAGCTGTAAAAGCCGCTAAGCGTGTCAGTATAAACTCCACTTCCGGTCAAAACTTGTTGTTGGAAAATAAAGCTATCACCCGTACAAATGGTTTTGCTGATGTTCGTGGTTGAAGGGTCGTATAATGTCAAATTTAATTTTACTATGCTGTCGCACCCGTTACTATCAGAAAGGGTATCGCTGTAAACTCCTGATTGCACCAGTGTTGTACCCTTGAACTGATAACCCTTGCTACTGCATCCATTTGCAGATATATTGGAAACGATGGCTGGCCTTACAGTCAGGTTTAGTGTAATAAGGCTATCGCAGCCATCAACATTGGATAAAGTATCGTAATAAATACCCGATGAGCGTAGAGCTGCTCCGTTGAAACTGAAACTACTGCCAAAGCAAACACTCTTTTGGATAGAAGATGCAAAAGGGCCGAAGCATGGAATGTATAATATACAAATCTCTGCTGATGAGTTTATTTTTTGTCCTACAGCAAAATCAACGGTAAGTGGTTTTACCATCTTGTCCTTTATGGTACCTGCGTCTCCGCCTTGTGTGGCCAGAAACTTTGCCGCTCCCCAGGGATTGTCACCCGAGTAGGCAGGATAAATAGTTCCAAGATCCATAACCAGCGAGGCGTTAGGCTCTCCTATATTTACAGGTTTTACATTCTTCTTGCTTTTAACTCCTCCACAACCGGGATTGCAAATAAAGGACGATCCGCATCCGCTTACGGTCAGGTAATTGCCATGTTTATCAGGTGATGCATATATCGTATCCAATCCTGTTGGGGTCAAAAAACTTTTATAATCTTTAGTTTCCTTATGTTCGCATGGAGTAGACGCGTGGGATGTAGTTTGTATTTTTATCCCTATCCAGTTTTGCATCACAGTATCATACATCCAACCGGCCACAGAATCTGCTCCTATATACCTAAGCGAGAAACTGAATCCTTCCACATCTGCGGTGTGCCCCAGTGCCCCACAATCTTTTCCATATAGCAATGCAGCATTAACCATTATAAATGGCTTATACCAATATAATCCTACAGTTAATCCTCTTTTTGGAACGATGGCAACTGGATTTGTTTTTATTGAATCAAGCTTATTAGAAGCTACATACTGTTGGGGTATAGGATAAATATGGCATACTACCAGATTAGAATCACCACTGCCATCTGTTGCAGGACCTGGGCAGCTTTCATTATCAAACTGAATAAATGTTGGCATGAATTTATTCAGCAGTTTTTGCTCCAAAATGTCGTCCATTCCATCTCCATCATTATCTGTTATACTAGGTATGATCACAGTGTCTACTCCGCCACACCGGCTGATAACTGTTACCTGCATTTGTGCTGTAGACTTAAAAGGTACCAATACTTGCATAAGTATAAGAACCAGCACAGCACATATAGTTTTCGTCATTTTCTTGTAAATTATATAAGGACATGAAATTGCATACAATTAGCCAAACATTGTAATGCAATTGTTTTATTCTGCTAAACTTTTTGCAGTAAAAAGGTGCTGATACAATTGGTTACATTTGCTGCATAACATTTAAGGTGCAAGCGATGATAAAATTTGAACTGAACGGAGCTGAATACATAGAATTGAATAAGCTTCTTAAATTGATGAATTTGGTTGGTACAGGAGGTGAGGCTAATATCCGTATCATTGATGGGGAGGTGAAAATAAATGGTGTTGAGGCTTTTGAGAAAAGAAAAAAGATAAGGGCAGGGGATAAGGTGTTTTATAATGGTGAAACTATCGCAGTTTCCTAGCCAGTAGCATATGTTTTGTTCATTAGGGAAAAGTTTTAGAGGCAGTTACTGATATTGTCTAATGGTATTTTTGTAAATTTAGTTTCCAATAGTTTCCTTAACATTGGACTCGTGTAATTTTAAAAATCAACCAATCATTCTTTCATGAAGCAAATTTTACTTGCAGGAGCTTCAATGTTCCTTTCTTTTAGTGCAGCTATAGCCCAGCAACCTATTCAATTGTTAACTACAGACATGCCTGTAGCGGGTTCTGTTCAAAGGCTTGCAAAAGATACTTTTCCGGTTCCGGCAGTAAGCTACGGGCAAAAAGGCGCAAATAGGGTTTATGATTTTTCCAATATGGTTTTGTTTTCCACTGATACGCTGGAATACCGCGCATTGACCAATGCCCAGACAACAAAATTTCCAAATGCAGATGTAGCTGTTACACCCAATGGCGCCACTTTTTTATTTACCAATACCACAACAAATAATTTTGTTTGGGAGGGTTTGGATGGAGAACTTCTGCCTGGGGTAAATACAGATATCACATTTAGTCCTAAACCTGAAATTTATCGTTTCCCGACGCAGTATGGTGGTAAATTTAGTGGTAGCTATGGTTTTACTAAAACTATGTCCGGGTCAAGTGTTGGTCAACCTACGGTGAACGAAGTGCGCGTTACTTTTACTTCAAATTATACCGATACTATAGATGGTTGGGGCAAAGTTACTACCCCCTATGCATCGTACAAATGCTTGCGCCAGCAACGCTACGATAAAACAAGAACGCTCATAGAAGCTTCAGTTTTCCCCAATGTGTTTTTTACAGTTTCAGATACCCGCGATACCACAAACCGCTATACATACCTTACCAAAGAAGCAAAGGGATCCGTAGTTACATTTAACTACGATACTGCTGGATATGAGAATCAGGTAACATGGTCGCTTACGCCACCTTTAGCTCCTGTGTCAGATTTTGAATTTACCGTTGGTAGCAATGGGCAGGTTACATTTACTGACTCTACTGATGGATATCCTACTTCCTATTCATGGAACTATGGCGACAACAGTGCTAACGGCACTACTGCCAATCCTTCTCATACCTACACCTCGAACGGTAACTATTATGTTTGCCTTACCACCACCAATCAGGGTGGCTCTAATACACATTGCGACACTGTAAAGGTTACAACTATTGGCGCAGCTAATCAAAAACCTTTGGCTGTAAATGACAGTGCTTCAACGACTCAACCTAATGCTGTTTCCATAAGCGTTTTGGGCAACGATAGCGACCCTGATTTTAATCAATTGACCATTACTACTGTTTCTATCCCGCAAAACGGTACAGCGGTAAAAAGCGGAAATACTATTAATTATGCTCCGGGCAACGGATTTATTGGGTGGGATTATTTTGATTACAGCATATGTGATAATGGCTCACCTGTATTATGTGACACAGCAAGGGTGTATGTAAATGTAAGCAAGCAGATTCTTTTACCAGTTGCCTCATTTACATCTAAACAAAATAATTGCACCGGTTATGATTTTGCCAGTACATCTCAGGATGCAGATTCGTTGGTTTGGAAATTTACAGCTTTACAAAGCGGCTTGAACGATACAATACTATTTGGCATAAACGCTACTTTGCTTACAGGCAATGTATTTAATTATCGTGTTTGCCTTTTTGCTTATAATACAGATGGTGTTGACTCATCTTGTACCACGCTTGCGTATGTATGTACAGGATTACAGCAAGTTGAAGAATCTATCTACAGCCTATATCCAAACCCTGCCAATAATGTACTTTATCTTCGTAGCTCTTTGCCTGTAGTTATGGGTGTTAAAGCTGTTAGAATATATGACATAGCAGGCCGTCAGGTAAGTGAAACCTATATAACTGAAAATACTGCCACAAATGCTGTTAGAATAGAAACATCTGAACTGCTAAGCGGAAGCTATGTTGCAGAAGTAGTATTGCAAAGTGGTTCTGTAAGCAACAGAACAAGATTGATTATACAGAAATAGAAATATCATTACCAATGAATTGTACTGGGCCTCTGAGAACTTTCTCAGAGGCCCTTTTTGCTTTGAATAAAAGAACAATCCGTATGCTATCATATTCCGTAAATTTATCTAATCTACTTAATTGTCATGCGCCTTGTACTACTCATCATGCTACTTTTGTTTGGCATATATCTCCCTGCCCAGCAGCAAACTCTCTACAGTTTCGTTAATGAAATCTGCTATCAATTGGCGGATTCTTCTAAGCCTTATTTCTATATGAATGAGTACTCAATAGCTCAGAAGTTTGATGAGAACAGCCTGGCAATATATTCTCAGGAATTGAAAGCCTATATGCCGGAAAGTGAGGTGGCAGAATGCCTCGTTGCGATTACCCAGGAAGATAGTAAACACAAATGGAATCAGGATTCCCTAAAAAGGGCAAAGCTGCTTGACGTGCAATCTACACATGAGCAGTGCAGGAAAATTAAAAACGCCTGGGATGAGGCATTATATAGATTTGTAAGGTTTTATAAGATCGATACATTGCCTGCAGAGCAGCAAGCAGATGCGATGAACTTACCCAGGCGCCGCAACGTATCGGACTTCCTAAGTTTATCTAAAGAAGAGCATGAGGTGTTGTATCTGGGTGTGCCGGTATTTAGCCCTACAAAGGAGTATGCCATAATAGAAGTAGGAGTAGAGCGATGGGAGTCCAACTCCCTGGGATACGATGCTATATTCAAGAATGTTGATGGCAAATGGACGCTCTTAGCCAAAGTAAACCAAATGGATAGCGAATAGCTATTTGAAGTTATTGTTTCTGAAAGCTTCCGGTGTGCTTCCCGTATATTTTTTGAAGAATTTCGTAAAATACGAATTGTCTTTAAAGCTTAATTCTGAAGCAATATCACTGATAGAAAGTTCAAAGTTTATCAGCAGTCTTTTAGCCTCCAGTAAGACCCTGTTCCTTATTACTTCCCCTGCTGATAATCCAAGTATATCCTTGCACAATGCATTCAGGTGATTTGGTGTTATATAAAGTGATACAGCATAGTCTTTTGGTAATCGTATCGTTCTGAAGTTGTCTTCTATCAATTGCTCAAAGTTGCGTAGTATGAGCTTATTGTATGTGGCAGACTCTTGCTTGTACAGATGTGGGCTATCCCTGTTTACCTGAAGAAAGATTTGCATCAGCAGTGTGGCTATCATCAGTTGGGATGACTTGGCCTTTGCGATTTGCTCCAGAACGATATTTTCGAAAAGATGGGTAATAGTTTCTTGTGTTTTTGGCGACAATAGAAGTACCTGATCTTCGACATTGGAACCGAAAAAAGCAAACTGCTCAATGATTTGGCTATTGATAAATAATTGATCAAAGAAAGTAGGGGAGAAGTTGACTATATATCCATCCACAGCTCCTTCAAAATGCCAGTTGTGTACCTGACCGGGTTTCATGAAATAGATCATGCCCTTCTGTACAGGAAATGTGATGAAGTCGATAATGTGTTTCCCACTACCTTCAGTAAAAAATACCATGTGGTAAAATGTATGCTTATGTACCACCTGAAGATGCGGGTTGCTTGAAAGATAGCCTTTAAATCTATCTGCATTCAATATGTCATTTGCCGATTTGTTAGCCGCTATGTTGCAAATGCCAAATGTTGGATATACCGGTTTTGCCATGTGGCAATGCTACGATTTTAAAACTAAAGTATTGTCGAATCTGTAAAAAGTACCATTAAACACATGTAATATACAACCTGAAGCAGGTATATTAAGTTTACCTTTGCACTATAAAAATGGAGATAATTATGAGTACAGAAAGCAGCGTGCCGGGAGAAATGTTTACAGGATCAATATTGAAAAAGTACGATCCCATAAAGCAATTACTGTTTTCATCTGTACCAAGCGTGCTTGCCATGCTTTATGGAGAGTATATTTTGCACTCAGATGAATTTGTTCGCTATGCAGGTTGTTTCGGGTTGGTATTCTTTGTGGTATGTAATCCATGGCTGTCTTTACTGGCTGCCAGCAACAAAGCTTACTTCTTCAATTCTCTTTGGACTTATGTGGTAAATACAATTTTACTATTTGGCCTCATTCATATATGGACAGGCTCTTCCATAGTTACATCAATAGAGATGAGGATACTGTTTATCAGTATTACTTTTTATGCAGTAGTTGCCTATGGCATTATGTCGGCCATCAAGATATTGTTCCTGGATCAAAGCGGTGGTGGTTTGTAATAACTTTAAGGTTGCAGAAAATTAAAAAGGCCGGTAATAATACCGGCCTTTTTAATTATGGTTAATAAGCATTGCTTATTTTATTCCAAGAGCTACACGCTTGAAGTTTGTAACTGTCAATCCTTTAGAAGCTTCGCCCAATACCTGTGTTACAGTTTTGTTAGAATCTTTCACGAATGGCTGTGTAAGCAAAGTATTTTCTTTAATAAAAGTGTTTGCAGCACCATCAGTTATTTTATCAAGGATACTTTCTGGCTTACCAGCTGCAATTGCTTTTTCACGTGCAAGTGCTTTTTCGCGCTCGATAAGCTCTGCAGGAACACCCGCTGCATCTACTGCTGCAGGATTCATTGCTGCTACTTGCATAGCTATATCCCTTCCTACTGCTGCTATAGCATCAGTTATACCTTGGTTCAAGGCTACTAATACACCAATTTTGTTGCCCATGTGGTTGTAAGCTACGATGCTATCAGCCTCCAGGTGCTCGTAAGCAGCAAGGGTAATCAATTCACCTATTGCAGATACTTTCTCCTGTAGAGCAGCTTTGATAGCTACACCATCTACAGGTAGATCCAATAGTTCTTCCAATGTAGCAGGGAAAGAAGCAAGAGCAACGTCTGCTATCTTCTCTGCAAACAAACGGAAGTCTTCATTTTTAGAAACGAAGTCAGTTTCGCAAGAAACATAAACTGCTATACCACGTGTTTTATCCTCAGATGTTTTAGCAACAACAACACCTTCTACTGCTGCACGGCCGGCGCGTAGCTCAGCTACTTTAGCACCTTTTTTGCGCAATACGTCGATTGCTTTTTGTACATCACCTTCGCTTTCTGTAAGCGCTTTTTTACAATCCATTAAACCTGCTCCTGTTAGGTTTCTTAGTTCATTTACCTGAGCTGCTGTAACTGCCATATCTATTTAATTTTTTAATATTCTTAATGCTTATTTATCTTAATGCTTAAAACAAACTTGCCAAGTATTTCGACTTGGCAAGTTGTATATATTATTTCCTTGGTGGACCAGATGGTTTTGCCCTGCTGCGTCCAGCGCCGCCGCCCGCTCCCGGACCGCCGCCGCCAGTACCACGCTTCCTGCCTGCTGCTCCTGCACCAGGTTTTTTAGCGTCACCACCACCTTCTTCAACTTCAAGGCCTTTTTCAAAGCGCCTGCGCTCTTGCTCTTCAAAGTCTACATCGCTGTCATCATCACCTGCGTTTGCAGATCTTTCAGCCAATCCTTCAGCTATAGCTGCTATTATATATTCAGTGATAATAGCTACGCTTTTTGCTGCGTCATCGTTTGCAGGTATTGCAAAGTCAACTTTAGTAGGGTCGCTGTTTGTATCTACTATACCAAAGGTATTGATGTTCAAACGCTGAGCTTCTTTCAAAGCGATATGCTCGTGAGAGATATCTACCAGGAACAAAGCACTTGGGATACGGTTTAGATTAGATATACCACCTAATACGCGCTCCATTTTATCTTTCTCACGTGTTAGTACCAAACGCTCTTTTTTGGTAGTGCTATCCAAAGTACCGTCTGCAAGCATCTTTTCGATGGTTTGCATTTTCTTAACGCTCTTACGGATAGTAGAGAAGTTTGTAAGCATACCACCCAACCAACGTTCTGTTACGAACGGCATGTTAACGCGTTTTGCAGCTTCTTTTACTATTTCTTTAGCTTGCTTTTTGGTAGCTACGAAAAGGATTTTCTTTCCGCTTTTCGCCATGAATTTCAATACTGACGCCGCTTCTTCCAGTTTTTCTGCAGTGCGGTTCAGGTCTATGATGTGAATACCCTTTCTTTCCGCAAAAATGTAAGGTAACATTTTTGGGTTCCATTTGCGCTTCAGGTGACCGAAGTGCACGCCTGCTTCTAATAATGCTTCTTGAGAAACTTTTTGCATGATATAATGAATAATTTGAACTCTTGAATAATTTGTTTTGAAATAGTATTAACGTTTGCTGTACTGCTCTTTCTTACGTGCTTTGCGCAAACCTGGTTTTTTACGCTCAACAACACGAGAGTCTCTACGTAATAATTTCGCTTTTTTCAATGCAGGACGTGCTTCAGGATTGTCAACTATCACGCAACGGGAAATAGCTAGTGCTATTGCATCTGCCTGACCTTTGATACCACCACCGAATACGTTGATAGATACATCGAATTTACCTTCCAAAGCAGCTGTTTTCAAAGGTGCTTCTATCCTGTTTTGTAAGTATACGTTTGGCATAAAGTCTTTATAGTCTTTGCCATTTATTGTGATAGTGCCGTTACCAGACTTAATATAAGCGCGGGCAACAGATGCTTTACGCCTTCCAACAGTTATTGTATTGCTCATTTGTTGTTTTTCTTTTTACTGTTCTAATGATTTAAGAAGCTAAGTTTGATGGTTTTTGAGCAAAATGTGGATGCTCAGCCGCTGCATATACAAACAAGCGACGGAACATTTGACGGCCCAAAGAAGTCTTAGGCAACATACCTGTTACAGCAAGTTCGATCAATTCGTTTGGATTTTTCTCCATGATCTCACGAGGAGAGCGAGCGCGTTGACCGCCTGCGTATCCTGTGTAATGGATTCTGTTTTTCTCACCCAACTTTTTACCTGTAAGGCGCACCTTAGCAGAGTTGATGATGATTACATTGTCGCCACAATCTGAGTTTGGCGTAAATGTTGGTTTGTGCTTGCCGCGCAATACAGAGGCAACTTTAGAAGCCATACGGCCTAATGTTTTACCTTCTGCATCTATTATAAACCACTCGCGGTTTATTTCGTGTGCAGGCACTGATTTGGTAGAGTAACTACGTGATTGCATTGTATATCAGTTAAATTTTATACCTATTGTTAAATTGGGACGCGAATATACGATTATTGTAATAGGGTGTATGTATTTCAGGTAGAAAAGTTTTTGTAGTTCTATTAATGTGCTGATAATCAGCGCTTATTTTGCACATAAATATATTATTGCACCGAATTATTCCTGCAAATCATGGCTTGTACAGGTTTCCTACGGTCCTTTCTATCAGTTTTTTAGGTATAAACCTAGGGAAAAAGGCCGTCAGCTTATTTACTCCTCCCGGTATAGCTTCTGTTTCTTTATTGAACATAGCTCTTATCCCTATTTGAGCAACTGCTTCACCCGACATGCCAAATTTATCTGCCGCATCTGCTATCTTTTGGCTTTTCATGCCGGCCCTCTCCATAAATGAAGTTTCAGTCGGGCCTGGGGATAAACAAGTTACACAGACACCGCTATCCTTTAGTTCTTCATGAAGCCCACGGCTGAAGGACAGGACAAATGATTTAGTAGCTGCGTAGGCGCTCAGATATGGCATGGATTGGTAAGCCGCTGTGCTGCCTACATTTAGTATATAGCTTTGCTTATTCTTTTTCAGGTAGGGCAGGAGCTTATGGGTCAATGAAACTAATGACTGCATATTCAGTTGCATCATGTTCAACTGTTCGTCCAGTTTTGTAGAGTCAAATGCACCCCATACGCCGAAGCCTGCATTATTGATCAATATGTCAATGTCCAGTTTTTGAGCTAAGATATTATCAGACACAGATTTAGCTGCATCGCTGCCAGAAAGGTCGAGGGGCAGGGTTAAGGCGTTAACACTGTACTCCTTTTTCAGCTTTTCTGCCAGTTCGCTCAACTCCTTTGAAGAACGGGCTATCAGCAGCACATCATGTTTCTTTTTGGCTAGTATGATCGCCATTTCTTTTCCTATTCCCTTAGATGCTCCTGTTATTACTGCAAATGCCATTATTGACTATTCTATTAAGTGAAATTAAAAAAGCGGGCTATTAACCCGCTTTTACCAAATCAAAACTAAACAATTAACCAACCAATTTTTGAAATTTCAGATAAAAAGGCGTTTTGCTCTTTTCATTCTTTGGTTCATATTTTCCCGCTATCAACGGTACATATAGTACACGTCTTCTGCTTTTTTCTCCGTAGTGAGGGGACTGCGCTACTCTGTGCCATATACGCCCGTCATGAATTACCAGGTCACCCTTTTTTGCTCGCACCAGAACTTCATTTTCATCATCGTTGGTATTGAAGAAGTAGGTCTTCTTGAACAACAGGCTGAAAATATTCTGGCGATGTGTGCCTGGCAGAACCCTTAATCCACCATTGTTTTCATTGGAATCATCCAGGTACAAGCCGATATTCAGCATAGGGTTTATTTTGCCACCATAGAATATATCACGGGCGCTGTCTGTATGCCAACCAAGATGCTTGTAGCTGCTTTCCGGCACATTTACATAGTGATTTACTACTACGCCATCTTTTTCGTCAGTAGCTATACGTGAGTCATTGTGTTCTGCTATCAGGGATTTTAACGCCGCAAGCCTTGGGTCATCCAGAAAGTGCTGCACAGGTTCGCTGTACTTATTAGTAAAGGCAAATCGCTGAACGATTTTCTCTCCTTTTTCGTTTATGCCAAATTTGATAGGTATTCCATTAACCTGCTCTATATTATTGGCTATCCATTGCTGCTGCACCTCCTCGGTAGATTGCAGAATGTCGTTTACCTGATTTTCATTATAGAAGTTCTCAAAATGGATAAAACCAAATTCGTTGAAGAAGTTTATTTGTTCTGTGGTTAGTGACTCTCCAAGTTTGAATTTTTTGTAGCTGAATATTTGCATAGAACGAGTTTGTGCTGCCACAGATAATGCAATCAATAGCATATATCTGAGAATGAGATTTTAGAAAAATGGATTTGAAAAAGACGGAGTGGTAAATCGGCTAGATCAACAGCAACAACAACATCGGCTCGCGGTCTTGGCACCTGCGGCCTGGAAAGAAGAAAGAAATATGCACGTGTTGTTTTTCATACTTGCAATGCAAATATAAAAGGATATTTATTAGTCTACCAAATTAATAGGGAATTATTTTTTTAATTTCTTTTTCTAGTATAAACAGGGTAGGGGAAGCCACGGTTAAATCATAAACTCGAGCAATGGTTCAAATGCAAAGGCGTTCTCCTCAATCTTCTTAAATCCATCTTCCTGTATGTTCCAGCTGATGATCTTTGCCTTATCAGATAGCACAGCCTTTTTCAGTTTTACTTCATCATATATTTCTGTTCCGCCGAAGTTCTTAGGGGCTGGGGTATATATATGCAAGGATACTGCAGGTCTCAGACTGTTGTTATTCGATATGCGGTGGATGGTATTCAGCTTTTCCCTGAGTATGCTGCCCTTACCGTAGAAGTCTGACTTTTTTTCGCGAAGTATGTTATCTGCAAATACATATTCAGACTCCTGTATATTGCCATCTAGTACTACTACTAATCCTTCATAGCCATCATGGTTATGTATGGCGCTCCGGCTGCCTGGTGGCCAGTAGATGATCGTGCACTCGATCGGCTCCTTCAATAGTGTTACCCGCTTGTACTCCTTGTCCGTTGTTTCGGGCAAAAGGCCACTGTAGTTAAATGCTTCAGGCTTTATGCGGCTAATGATATTGCGAATGTGCAGGGTATTCCTGTTTTCAGGTGAAAGGCTTTTAAGGCTGTTCAGCAGTTCGTCCATATCCGGATGTTCTGATATGATTTCTACTGCCAGGCTGTTTGCCTGCGCCACTATTTCGCGCATGGCGGTGCTTTCCCACTCTGCTGCTTTGCGCAGAGGGCCAATTGCATATATCTTGTGCAATATCTCACCGCTTTGTGTTATTATTTCTCCTGATTTTCCGGTTCGCACACCCAAGCCAAATTCATCTGCTCCCAGCCATCCTTTTTTGTATAAATTTCTTAGCAGCTCATTGCCGGTTCTTGCAATGTCACCAAATGGGCCGGTGCAGTTTACAATGTGCTGCACCTTTACCTTATCGCCTTTGGAGGAATAGGTTACTTCGGTACCATCGTTTGTTTCGGATGCGGAAACTACAGTTCCGGAAAGCAATTCCAGTCTTTTAGCTTCTTTCATTTNNGTGTAAGTACATCTGTAGATTGCTGTGGCATTCTGTGGCGGTGTACTTCCCAATATTGCTTCAGCTTCGATAAAAACAGCTTTTTCTCATTCGTATCGAAATGCTGCCAGAGCGAAACTGTGTATGGTCTTAATGCATCAATTATCTTGGACCAGTGGATGCCATCTTTTGCTTGCTTGCGTATCTCTTCTCTCAGGTATAGGAATAGCTCTTTTACTGATTCCGTTCCACTGATAGACAATGGTTGTGCATTAGGAGAAGCGATATGTGTATGGGGTAAATAGGCATGGCGGGAAATGCAATATACCTTACCAGACTGCCTGCTCTTGTATATGCTGGCGGCAATGTCTACCATTGTTAATCCCGAACCAATAAGCAGCACATCTTCACCTTCTTGCAATACATCCAGAATATTGCGCTTCCATGGGTTTGATATATAGCAGGGGATTTCTTTTAAGGAGGAATTGACATCAGCAGGTTGTTCATTGCCCGTAGCCAATATGATGCTATCCGCCTCACGGATATTGCCGTCTGCATCTATTACAGAATATCGATTTGCCAGTGGTTCAAATCCAATATCTTTTACTCCCTTTCTGATAATTGTGATGGAAACATCGGTGTGCTTTGTTGATTCTGCCAAGTTAAAATGGTGTGAGAGGTAATCTCCAAACCACCTGCGCGAGACAAAGGAGTCTTTGCTTATAGAGCTATCCCTGTGCTGTACGACCCAATTATAAAAGTCATCCGGCTCATCGGGAAATATGCTCATTCTGCCCGCAGGTACATTCAATGGCTCATAAGGCAATTTGCTTGAATATGCGGCACCCCGAAAAATCTTCTCTTCGTCTGCTTCATATAAAAAGATGTTGGCTTTAAAGTGAAGCTTCTTTAAGAGCTGTATAGCCAGGTTTGTACCACTTGCTCCTCCACCTACTATGGCTATATTATTTGCACTTTGATTACCTGCGCTCATGAGTTTAAATTAGTGATTCAAATGAAATCAGATTATCGGATAATCAGGCTAAATTTTTAGCACAACTATAAATTCTGCTGCTTTTTGGGGTTAAGTTGCCCCATCAGCATGTTGGCACACTTTTTCCTAAAGCTAGTTGTCTGTATTCCCATACTAAAGTATAACATCATGAAAGCATTAACTATCCTAGGATTTGCCCTAATCCTTTTTTCTACCAGCAGTTGCAACAAGTGCCTGAAATGCACCAGTGAAGGTCAACTTATTGAGAAATGTAAAGGTGAGGACTTTTACGATGATGCCGACAAGCTTAGGAAGTTTACAGATGAAAACGGCAGGATATATAGCTGTAACTAATTCAGGCCTTACTTTCTGAAGATAAAATCGGTTTCTATACCAAAGTGATCGCTAAGGTCTGAATAGGCTTTATTCTTTTTTGTCCATGCCTTCCGGATCGCTACTATTCTTTTCTTCCCAACTGTTACATCACTATTGTTTGGGCGGTAGAGCACATAATCCAGAACCTGGCAAATGTCGGTTTGATCATGTGCCAGTTGATTTATTTTACCATCCCATGTATATTCCAACTCGCATACTGTGGGCGGGTCTACTGCTCCTAAAATGCTTACCATTTTATCATAGTGATGGGATAGTTTCTTTTCGGTATTAAGATCGCCCAAAATTATCTGCGGCACCTTGTCTTCCTTGTATTTGTCAAGCATTAAGGCAATCTGTTCGTAGTTCTTAAATCTCTTTTTTTGGTATTTCATAGCGTCCTGTGCTTGTGCATGTGTTGCGGCCAGATGGAATTTGTGACCATTGAAGTTTCCCTGAATCAGCATAACCCCTTTTTTTGTAAACATATCCGCATGGCCCAAATCCTTATAGCGTATGCTGGTTACAGAGTCGATAGGGAAACGGCTTACTATCCAAACACCACTATTGCCTAGTACCTGATTCTTCTTATCAAAAGCAGGGCCGATTTGGAAAGGGAATTGTTTTTTTAGTTTTTCACTCAATACTGTCCTTGCTTTTCTGTGAAATGCCTCCTCGAAAATAATAATATCATACTCAGAATTGAGCAGTGTATCTGCTATTAAGTTGGCCCTGGTAATTCTGGATGGGTCAGATACCATCTTGGGTAGCATGAAGATATTCCATGTAAGCAGGTGCAAGGTATCTTGTGAAAAACTGAACAGAGGTAGAATTACCAATAACTTTAAAAGGCGCATTTAGTAAAAAAGTAAAAGGAGCGGAAATAATTACAGAAATTTGTAACCGGGTATGAAAATAGAGGAATTGTCGATAGCAATCAAAAATGAAGCAAAAAGAATTGGCTTCGATGACTGTGGCTTTGCAAAAGCTACGGAGCTGACCGATGAAGCCCGGTATCTGGAGCAATGGCTGAACCAGCATAAGCATGGGGAAATGGGCTATATGGGCAACCATTTTGAAAAGAGGATAGACCCGCGCAAATTAGTAGATGGCGCTAAGTCAGTCATTTCACTTACCTACAATTACTATTCGGAGCAAAAGCAACTGGACCCTAATGCGCCAAAACTGGCTATGTATGCTTATGGTAAAGATTATCATATAGTGGTAAGGGAGAAGTTGGCGCAGCTATACCAATTTATACAAAATCTGGTAGGAGATATTTCGGGAAGGGTATTTGTAGACTCTGCCCCGGTGCTGGAGAAAGCATGGGCCCAAAAGAGCGGTGTAGGCTGGGTAGGTAAAAATACTAACTTGCTTACAAAAGGAGTTGGCTCTTTCTATTTCCTGGCAGAGATAATCTGTGATGTAGAGTTGGTATATGACGGGCCTGTAAAGGATTACTGTGGTAACTGTACAAAATGTATAGATGCCTGCCCCACACAGGCTATATATGAACCCTATAAGCTGGATGCCTCTAAGTGTATTTCCTACTTCACTATAGAGTTGAAGTCTGAACTACTACCCGCAGAGGTAAATGGCAAGTTTGGCAACTGGATGTATGGTTGTGATATATGCCAGCAGGTTTGCCCTATCAATGCCCGTGCAAAGCAAAATTCGGAACCGCTCTTCCAGCCATCGGAAGCGTTGATGTCAATGGATAAAAAAAATTGGGAAGAAATAACTGAAGAGGTCTTTAATCAATTGTTTAAAGACTCGGCAATAAAACGTACCAAATACAAAGGTCTTTCAAGAAATATTTCATTCCTGAAAGGGTAGGGGGAGTCTAGTTTTCGCTAACGATAGATACAACATCATAGATGTCATCTACCAGGTGTGTATGTTTGGCTTTAAGCAACTGCTCGCGTGTTTGTGCACCGGTGGTTACACCCACTACAAATTTACAACCAGCACTATTGCCTTCCTCTAGGTCACTAACTGTATCGCCTACTTTAGCCACCTCTTTAGGGTCGGTTATGCCTGCCAGTTCCATTGCTTTCAATATCATGTCGGCGTGAGGCCTGCCGTTTTTTACTTCATCGCTGGTTACGCTGAAGTCGATAACGGATTGCACATCCCAACCAAGGCGGTCGATAATAGCATCTGCTATGTCGCGCGAAAAGCCAGTATCAAGGGCTACTTTAATCTCTTTATTTTTCAATGCAAGCATAGTACGCACTGCATTTCTTTTCCCTTTCACAGAGCTATCTGTCTGATAAAATTCTATCATAGATTCGATAAAATCACTGTGGATGGTTTTTATCAACTCTTCCAGATTATCCGGGGTTTCTTCAAAAAGATCTTCCAGTAATTCCCTGATTGCAACCGGCTTAGGAATACCCATTTTCATGTTGGCATGCTTGGTAGCAATGAACAATTCCTGTTTTTCAAAAGCCTTTACAAGTGCAGTTGCTACGAAGTCTTTATCTTCTACCGTAGTTCCCGCCATGTCAAATACAACTAGTTTTATTGCCATAATATCTTTTTATCAGGTTGCAAGTTTATTGTGTTTATATAATGTATCAAAGCGTTTGCCTTAATACTTATCAATTTTTTAATAAACAATAATTTTGAAGGTGTTGACATTTAGTTCAAGCCTTCAAGCATTGCCACTACGTTTTCTTCTTTAGAGGTAGATTCGCCCTTAACCAATACTCCATCTTTGAATGTAGCAAAGAAAGGCAGGTTGTCGACGCCCGCTTGTTTTCTGGCTTCGGGGTTTTGTTCGGCGTTTACTTCTATAAAGTTTACCCCTTCAAAACGCTCATCATTGCTTAATCTTTTGAACTTAGGAGCAAACAACTTGCAAGAGCCACACCAGTCGGCATAATATTTTACTATTGTCTTACTGTTAGATGTTATATTTTGTGAGAAGTCATTGTCTGTTACTGCATTAACTGCCATGGGTATGTATTTAATATTGAAATATGATGTTGATTTGTAAATGCAAACCAAATTGAAAGCGTGAATATAAAACTCAATAATCGAAAAGGCATTATCGCCTTGGTTACTTTTTTGTTAGTAATTGTTGTAATACTCATTTTGGTTTTTGTAAAACCTTTCGGTTCCAATACAAGAGATAGGGTCATAGCGCTCCTGAAAGGGAAACCCGGTAGGTTACAGGTAAAAGAAGGGGAGTTGCAGAAATTGAAAAATGCAGACTTGGCTGCAAAGTACTTTGAAGAACATGCAGGTGAGGAAGCGGTAAAAAAGAAAGACAGGAAAATGTTGCTGCAAATGTTGCAGTATGCGGATAGCCTTGGCTTGAATGCGACTGATTATCACCAGAAATACCTGATTGATTACAATAAGAATAATAGCATAGCTAATTCTAACTACGAATCGTATGAGATAGAGAATGAGGTGGTTTTTGCAGATGCGGCCTTATCATTTCTGTTTGATGTAGTTTATGGAAGAGATATACAGCAAATAGAGTTTAACGGAGTAGATATGGAAATAGACTCGGCCAGGGTGTCGGGTGCATTGAAAAAGCTTTTGGATAAAAGAGACTGGCACGAGGTACTGGACGAACTGGAACCTAAAATCGCTGAGTATCAATTTCTGAAAGACCATCTTAATAAAATGAGGCATTTTGTCGAGGCGCATCCATCGATAGATTCTTCTGTAGCATCTTTGGTAGATAGGAATGCCACAGTTACAAAGCTTCAGGCACTTGGAGCGATAGATGAAAATGTAAAAGCAGATTCCGTTACTATCGGAAGCTTTATTTCAGGAATCAAAAAGTTTCAATTGATGATGAGCGTGGATACAACGGGGGTGTTGGATAAAAATGGCTATGCCCTGTTGAATTTCCCTTTGGCTCATCGTATAGAGCAGGTAAAAACATCTTTAAACTACTGGAGATGGACGAACAGGCTAAAGGAGAAGGAATTTATTTTTGTAAATCTTCCTGCGACTACGCTGCGCATAGTAAATCGGGATAGCGAGTCTGATGTTCAAATGAGGGTAATAGTTGGTAAACCCGGTACAAGGACACCGTCCTTTACCTCATATATTTCTAAAGTGATAACCTATCCATACTGGACGGTGCCTTACAGTATTGCTACGAAGGAGATTTTGCCTAAATTAAGAAAGAGTATTGCCTACCTTGAAGAGCAGAACATGCAGGTGCTTGATAAAAAGGGTAAAGTAGTAGACCCCAGGTCAGTGAACTGGAATGCTGTTCAGCCGAGGAACTTCCCATATACATTAAGACAAAGCACAGGGTGTGATAATGCATTGGGCGTAATGAAGTTTGACCTGAATAATCCTTATAGTATTTACCTGCATGATACTAATAGAAGGGATCTGTTTGGTAATAAGAGCAGGTTTATGAGCCACGGCTGTGTGCGGGTGGAAGAGCCATTTACCTTGGCGCAGTATGTTTTAGGAGCCACGGTTGATACAAATTACCTGAACCAATGCCTGAAAACAGAAAAGCCAAAAGAATTTAAGCTGGAAAAGCATTTCCCGGTATTGATGCTGTACTTGACAGCAGATGTAACAAGCAGTGGGACTCTACGCTTTTACAAAGATATATATGGCTATGAGAAAGAATTGGCTAAGGCTTCTTAGTTCAGCACTTTAGATTTCTGTATGTAATTCTTATCAGGATAGTATATGAAAAGGCAAGAACCACCTTTTATGGTTTCTATCACCTGCTTGTGGATTTCGAAAGGGATGCTCGGGCATCCAAGACTTCTACCCAATCTGCCATTTTTGTTTATGAATGACTCGCAAACATAATCGGCACCGTGGATTACTATAGCTCTTTCATCCGCTTTATCGTTGAACCCTTTTTCCAAACCAAATAGCTTAAGGGATAGGCCATGTTCGCCATTATATGTCTGCTTAGTGGCGTAGAAGCCAAGGCTGCTTTGATAGGAAGATGGTTTATTTGAAAAGTATTTTGCAAACTCATCCCCTGTATTCCTGCCATGGGCTACGAGAGACTGAAACAACAACTTACCCGAAGCCATGTCAATTACATACATGCGCTTGTTATTGGCAGATTGAGAAAAGTCGCAGATGGTAAGCAGATTGGTTTTTGCAATCATGCCGCTTTCAACCATTTTTTGCCAGCCTTTCAGGCCGAGCTCAAAAGCAGTGCTGCTCAAACCATTTTTCTCAAGTTCCAGAGTTGTATAAAGATTCCTGTAGGCTGAAAGCGCAGAAGGTTTCAATGGGTTGGTGCGCGCTTTTGTAGAAGACACACTGAAAAGCAACCCGACAACAAGTACAATCGTCGTTTTTATTCTCATAAGTTCTAAATCGAATATACGACATTATACGCAAGTAAACTAAGTATGATACAATTAGTTTGCATGTTTTGTAATTTATTAATATTTGAATCTTTCACGGATTACATAAATAAGGTGTACTATAATTATCTTCGCCCGCAATCAGACAGAACGATGAACAGAAATTTACACAAAGCTCATTTTCAGATAGTTATTTTATTTGCCAGTATTCTATTTTTATTGCCGCAAATCATAAAGGCTCAACCTAATTCGCCGTTGCGTTCAGTATTGAACCCTGATTTGAAGCCGTTTTACCATGGAGTGGCTAGTGGCGACCCAACTTCAACACAAGTTATATTATGGACAAGGGTTACGCCTGATAGCGGCTCGGTAAGTAATCTTGACGTATACTGGCAGATAGCTACTGATTCTAACTTCACCAATGTCGTTAACTATGGATATAAAACGGCACGTATAGACAATGACTATACTGTTAAAGTAGATGTTTGCGGATTGCAGCCTGCCACATGGTATTATTATGCTTTTCAGAGTGGCGGTAAAAATTCTATAACAGGCAGAACAAGAACTGCACCTGATGATAATGCTTCAGTAGACAGCGCAAGATTTGCTATAGTTAGCTGTGCCAGTTATGAGCATGGCTATTTCAATGCCTATCAGAATATAGCAGACAGAAATGATGTAGACGCAGTTTTGCACCTTGGAGATTATATATATGAGTATGGAGTGGGCGAATATTCTTCCAATATAGCCGGCAGGGTAGTAGAGCCGGCAAACGAGGCACTTTCCAAATCAGACTATAGGATAAGGCACTCTGCACATAAGCTCGATAATCAGGCTAGGCGCTGCCATCAGTTATTCCCTTTTATAACTGTATGGGATGACCACGAAACCGCAAATGATTCGTACAAGGATGGAGCAGATAATCATCAGCCAAATGAAGGTCCATGGGCAACCCGTAAACTAGGAAGTGTAAATGCCTACTATGAATGGATGCCTATCAGAAGGCCTGATTTGAATGATACTTTCAGGATATACAGGAATTTTAAATGGGGAAAGCTGGCTAACCTGATGATGCTGGACTCTCGCCTGTACGGCAGAGATAAGCAGGATGGAAGCGAGCGCAATGATTCACTGCACCAATTGCTGGGGCCAGTGCAGCAAGCCTGGCTTTTAAACCAATTGAGTGATACTTCTACTCAATGGAGGGTTGTAGGGAATCAGGTGATGTTTGCGCCTTTGAATATATTCGGGAACCCGGTAAATGATGATGCATGGGATGGTTATGCGTTCCATAGAAAGAAAATTCAGGACCATATTTTAAACAATAACATTAAAAATGTTGTAGTGCTTACCGGTGATATACATACTGCCTGGGCAAATGATATTCCTGGAACCGGATATAATTCTACCACCGGTGCAAATTCTGTAGGCGTAGAGTTTGTAGGAAGTAGCGTAACATCTTCTAACTCTCCTTTGGCCGGGGGCGTAGGTATCATTAAGTCTTCTAATCCGCACATGAAGTACATAAACCTGAGCGAACACGGCTACTATTTTTTGAGCCTGAATAAANNAAGCAGACTACAGATATATTCCTATAAACCAGATTTCAACTGCGGCCACAAATGGAGAAAACTGGTATGTGAGGAATAATGAGCGTTTTTTAAGAAAGGCAACAGCTCCTGTTTCAGCATCTCAGGTATCTGCTTCGGCTCCTTCATCTATCCCCAACCAGATGATGGACTTTGCCAAAATAGATAGGGTGAAGGATGTAGTAGTACTTCAGAACACGCCAACTGTAATAAATATTGCTCCTAATGCAGCAGTTTGTCCGGCTATTACTTTGAGTATTCTTAATCCGACTGATAATGGGGCCTCAACTATGGTAGGAGGAATAGATGTACTGTATAGCCCTAATACTAATTTTAGTGGGAATGATACTATGACATTAACGGTGTGTGAAACAGCAAACCCTGCTCAATGCGACACTGTTAGCGTGAATATAAAGGTTCAGGCTATAATCAATATAGACACTATTCGTGTCAGCATATCCTCCGATTCATCGTTTACCAGCTGCATCAGCTTCGATGACCTTTTTGGGGCAATTGATACTACCCAACTTTTAAATGTATTGTATGGTTCGGCAGTCAAGCAGAATGATACTTGCTTTACCTATACTCCATCGGGTAACTTTACCGGTTACGAGTATATCGTATTTCAGGCCTGTGATTCAGGCACCTTTCCAAAATGTGATACAGTAGTATACGTAGTAAGGGTGAACCTGCCAATAGTTAAAGACCAGATAACCCTGATCACAAAAGAAAATGAGGCCATTAGCTATTGCCTGGCTTTTGATGACCTGAAGAAGAAAGCAAATGCATCAAACATAATTGTTCCGGTGAGCAATGGAGCCATTACATTTAGCAATGATACTTGTTTTACATATACCCCTAACAATGGATTTTCGGGTAATGATTATTTGCTTGTTATAAACTGCGATTCATCCAATGGGGTGAAAAACTGTGATACAATAGAGGTATTTATTCAGGTGAAAGATAAATACACTATTCAGGTATTTAACTATAATGCATCATCGGGAACGGTATTGCCTGTTTGTTTCTCGTTTGATGATCTTACTGGCAAACTATCGCAACCAGTGTTACAGCACAACTCATCGAATGCGCTACTGCAAGTTACAAGTGACACCTGCTTCAATTATTATGCATCTTCAGGATTCTCCGGTGTAGATACTATAAAAGTATACGCGTGCGATAATCTTGCTCCTAACAACTGCGATACGGTATTGATAATTGTACATGCCAATGTTACTGGCGTGAAAGAAGTGGATGAGATGGCTGTGATGTCCGTACATCCAAATCCATTTATTGATGTGGTAGCTATGCAGTTCTATTTATTCAAAGCAGGCAAGGTTACTATTCGTATGGTAGATATAAGCGGACGCCAGTTAGGTGAGCCACAGGTATATAACCTAACGAAGGGACTACATACCAAAGGATTTGATACTTCTGTAGTCCCTTCGGGAGTATACTTCTTTGAAATTAGGTCTGAAAAAGAAACTTATACCAAAAAGATGCTTAAGCTGTAAATCGGATTAAAGTCCTTCCAGGTTTTTGAAGATTTTTTCAGCTTCTTTTGGATGCTCATTTAATCTGTCGTAGGCTTTGATAATGTCCTTCACCAACTTGTGACGAACAACATCTTCCTCGGTTAGCCTTACAAAGCTTATTCCCTCGATATTTTTCAGGATTCTGGTAGCTACCTCAAGTCCACTTTGCTGTGTCCTTGGTAAATCTATCTGGGTGGGGTCACCTGTAACTATTACCTTAGAGCTGGAGCCAATACGCGTAAGAAACATTTTTAGCTGAGGGCTGGTACAGTTTTGGGCTTCATCCAATAGAATGAATGCATGGTCGAGCGTACGGCCACGCATAAATGCCAAAGGTGCAATCTCAATAACTCTGTTTTCCATATAATACTTGAGCTTATCGCCTGGTATCATATCATCCAGCGCCTCATATAACGGGCGCAGGTATGGGTCTATTTTTTCTTTAAGATCGCCAGGCAGGAATCCCAGGTTTTCACCTGCTTCTACAGCCGGCCTGGTAAGAATTATTTTCTTTACGCTTTTTTCCTTTAAAGCGCGAACTGCAAGCGCCACAGCCGTATATGTTTTACCGGTACCTGCAGGTCCTATGGCAAACAACATGTCGTTGGTTTCACTCTCCTTTACCATCACCTTCTGGTTCTCGGTACGCGCGCGCACTACCAGACCATTGTTGCCATAAACAATAACGCTGTTACTGTTTTTGTCTTTGCTGGTATCCAGCTTAGGAGAGTCGTTTACTACTATTTGCTCTATATTCTCCTCGTTCAGTTTGCCATAGCGCTCTATCTGATGAATCATCTGTGCAATCTTCTCTTTAAAGAGCTGCAGGTCTTCATCGCTTCCCTCTGCCTTGATGCTACTGCCACGGCTAACCATACGTATGGTAGGGAATGAACGTTTTATGAGATTGAAGCGGGAATTATTAACTCCGAAAAAGTCTAATGGGTCGATGCCCTCTATGGAAACGGTTATTTCAGTCAAGTCGCAATTATTTTATAACCGAATGTAAGGATAAGAAAGGTGTATAGTAGAAGTGAATATCCACATTATTATCCACCCCGAGAACTTTGTATAGCAAGGTTTTTAATGCACTTTCGATGCTACAATATACACATAATACGCTTCATGGCGTTAATCACGATTACTACAGACTTAGGAACAACGGACTATTACCTGGCGGCACTAAAAGGCTCGCTCTACTCCTCGACACCTGATGCTAACATTGTAGACGTATCTGTTTCGCTAAGGCAATATGATATAAAACAGGCGGCCTACACAATTAAGAATGTATGGAAGTATTTTCCTAAAGGAACGATACATCTGATAGTGATGAATCCCGATTATAAGAAGGAGCAGTTGTTGATTGCTGAAATGGAGGGCCATTTTTTTGTGTGTTTTGACAATGGAATTTTGCCACTTGCATTTGGTGCAGATATTAAGAACATCAAAGTATTCAATCCTTCATTGCTTACCAATCATAATTTAATTTTTACGCAGGTTTATTCCGAGGCTGTATCTCTGTTGGCCAGTAAAAAGTCATTGGAGGAATTTACACATCCGGCACTTACATATCTCACTTACAACTTTATGCAGCCCTCGTTATCGGACGGACAGGTAAGGGGCAATGTTGTATCTATAGATTCTTTTGGAAATGCTATTTCTAATATTTCCCGAAGGCACTTTGATGATTGTATAAATGGCAGAAGATTCACCATAAGCTTCTCTAGTTATGAGATAAGGCGTATAATAAAACACTATGGTGAAGAGGATATGGATGGTGAACTGATGTGTCTGTTCAACTCCAATAACTTTTTAGAAATTGGTATTAAAAGGGGCCGTGCCAATACATTGCTAGGTCTACGTGTAGATGATACGATTCTTATATCGACCAATGGCTAAGCCCAGATAGCCTCTACTATTTTGAGGGCATTGGCATGGTTACTGAAACCACTTTGCAGCAGTTCATTTCTTTTATCAATATCCTGTTGTGTGAAATCAATAGAGAATAATCCCTCAATTAATTCTCCAAGCTCATCTGCGTTGTTTTCTACCATGCACAAAGACTCCAATCCGGTGTCTTTTATCATAGGTGTATTTACCACGCAGAATCTGCCCTTATATAGGGTGTTCAGTAATTTAAGCTTAATGCCTGTACTTTGGAATGTGGGAAGCAGGACAACATGCGCATTTGAAATAAGACTGTTCATGGTTTCGAAAGAAGGATTATAAACCAATGTTACATTGGGTTGGTTCTTTATCTCCTTTCGCAATGAGTCTAAAGGGTCCTTGCCTGCTATGATGAACTCTTTTTTAGATTTTGCAGCTATCTTTTTCAATACATACAATGCAGCCTGATGATTCTCTACTACGCTCAGATTACCGTGATACAGGATATAGTCGCCTTTTCCTGTTTTGCTGGTCATCTGATCATTTGAATGAAAGGCCGGAACGTAAACTATGTTCTGATAGTATTTGGAAAAGTAATCGGCATCGCTGCGGCTTATGGCCAAGACTTTATCTGCAAACTTCAATTCATCCTCAAACTTTTTCAGCTTGTGGCTTTCGTAGAAGAAATAGAATTTTGTCAAATAATTTCGCTCCTGTTCTTTCAAGCTTTTATAGTAATCCCACTCTACATTGTGCATGCGCACAATTTTTTGCTTATGCTCCAATGCTTTGTGCGACAGGTAAAAACAGGTATGCAGCCCTTCAAATAAAATAGGGTAGTCGTCATTAGAAATGTTGGACAACAACTCATCACTCTGGCGGGATCCTACTATATATGGTACGCTCTTATAAATAGCCTGATAAAACTTTTTACGCTCGTAATACTGAACGGAAGCGCATATTGCATTTAACTCTTCGGCTTCATCGCGGCCATAGTGAAAGCAGTGCAGGTGAATTTTTATACCTAGTTCGCTCAATGCTTTTATCTTGTAGAAAACATCTATTACCCCACCATAGTCCGGCGGATAAGGCACGTTGAAAGAGATTACGTGCAGGTGCTTATCTGTATAGTTCATAATAGGCGGAGATCAGTTTAACTTCTTCAATGTCCCAATTCAGTTCTTTACTTGCCGACATACAATTGGCTGAAAATTCTGAATAGCGGTCGAAGTTATTTAATACATCATTAATTGCAGCGGCTATTTCAGTTTTACTACAATCATTAACGATAATGCCCACCTTATATTCTTTATTGAGTGCGACAAATTCGGGGAAGTTATTTATTACTTGCGGCAAAGCTGCATGTATATAGTCAAAGAACTTGTTGTTAAGTGAAAGGTAATAGCTCAATCCTTTGTTTTCTGCTACGTTGAAGCCTACAGTTGCCTTAGCAGATATTTTTTTTAACTCTTCCGGTGCTACAAAACCAAGGAATTTAATTTTTGATTCCAGCTTCTCCTCCAATACCTGTTTGCGAAGTATTCGAGACAAGTCGCCCTCACCTGCAATCCAAAGTTCCGCATTTATATCCTGCATGGCAGATATGAGTGCCTCCAGTCCACGTCCATCATTTAGTGCTCCTTGGTATAGAACTAGCCTACTATTGAAATTATTGGCAGGAATAAACTGCAGCATAGGAGTGGGCACATTTCTTATGGTGAGAAAATCTTTGCCATATCTTTTCTTGAATTCATTGGCTATACTATGCGATACTGTATAGCAAAGGTCGTAACCCGGGACAAAGGTTTTTTCTATTTTTTGCCACATCTTTTGTACTGCAGGGCGATTGATTACTTCGGGTACATCGGTGAATAATTCGTGCGCATCGTAAATCAATTTTCCTCTTTTAAGTTTGCCAACTAAATAGCATGGTGCTATAGTGTCCAGGTCTATTGCGCATATACCATCCATACGTTGAAACAAGAGCCAGAATAGCAGCCGGATATTAAATTCAATATAGAATAACTTACCCTTAGTGAAAAAACACGAAAGGCGTTTTTGCTTATAGGGCTCATGGAGCAGTGCCTTAGAGTTGGGTAGAAGCCTGCCGACAAGTGTTACTTCAAATCCGGCTTTTTGGATACTTGTACAAATCCGCTTCATGCGCTGATCATGTACAAGGTCATTGGTAACGCAAAATATTATCTTTTTTACGCTACCCATATAAATTTATTGCCGGAGGTTCTCTTTACCCTGTTCATGTCGAGCAAAAATGTCAAAGTATTTATAAATGCCTCCTGTTTTATTTCGGGATGGATGAATTTTATCTCTTCAAGGGATTTCTCCTCGCTCGATATTAGTTTTTGAAGCAAGGCGCTTATTGTCTCTATATCATCGTTTGTTATACTTTTTTTCTTTTCAGAAAGACATACATCACAAGTGCCGCAAGGTACTAAATCAGTTTCGCCAAAATAGGCAGTGAGCATCATGCTACGGCAGGTATGGTGATTGTTGATATAGTTCCTGATTCCGGTGAGGTTATTGATGAACTGCTCTTTGCGGAATGTGAGGTATTTGAAATCAAGTTGTAGCTTATCTGCCGGCACCCTGTTTTGCAATAACGTAACTAACGGAAGATTTTTATTTTGCCTATAACTAAAATATTTATTGTTGTTCAGCCAGTTTAACTGATCAATTACCACATTTACAGGTGCTTTCATTCTTTTAGCAATGGAGTATTCATCAATTTTTGTATAATCTTCGAATACACCTTCGCAACTGCGCAGTATCAATTTGGTTATCAGCTCAAACTGTTTTTGCTCACTTTGCAATTTGTATAAGGTCTGGTTGCCTACAATACACGTTATGCGTGAGGTAGCATCGTACCCTTCGCTCAGCTCTATAATTTTCTGTTGCTCCAGTAATTTCAGTATAGCCATAACCTTTGCAGGTTTCAGTTTGCTTTTTTCGGCAAGCAAGGCAATATCCAGGTCGTAAGTTTTTTCTTCGCCGGTGTCAATAGGAATAAGCGACTGCTGATTTAGTTGATTGAAGCAATGCTTTATCTCTTCAACAGTTGGGAATTCGGATTCAATACGATTGTCAATTTGGGTGATATCTGTTTTCTGGGTAAGCAAAACGGCATAGGCTTTTTTTTCATCCCTGCCTGCACGGCCTGCTTCCTGAAAATATGCTTCTATGCTATCCGGTACATCAGTATGGATAACGCTGCGTACATCAGGTTTGTCGATACCCATGCCAAATGCATTGGTACAAACTATAACGCGTGTTTTGTTCTGTATCCAGTTTTCTTGTTTACGGGCGCGCTCTGCATTGCTTAAACCTGCATGGTAAAAGTCTGCGCTTATGTTTTTGTGCTGCAGCAGGTCGCTTATTCTTTTGGTTTCCTTCCTGCTTTTAACATAAACGACAGAACTGCCTTTGACTTTTGCCAGTATGTTCTCAAGTTCTGCTGTCTTGTCCTGACTATCGCGAACTACATAAGCCAAATTGGAGCGGACAAAGCTTTTTTTGAAAACGTTACCGTTTTTGAAACTTAGCTTTTGTTGAATGTCATCTACCACCTGTGGTGTGGCTGTGGCAGTCAATGCAATAACCGGAATTTGAGGGAATGACTCCCTTAGTTCTGCAATCTGCAGGTAGCTGGGCCTAAAATCGTATCCCCATTGAGAAATACAATGTGCTTCATCTATGGCAATCAGTTTAAGCGGCATTTTGGCCAATCTTATCCTGAAAGTTTCATTTTGCAGCCTTTCGGGAGAAACATAGAGGAAATTCACATTAGAAAAAATACAGGCGTCTAGTATTCTGTCTGTTTCGGAATAGGTGAGCCCTGTATATAAAGCCTTGGCATTTATGCCTTTTTTATTCAGGTTCTCTACCTGGTCTTTCATAAGGGCTATAAGCGGGGAAATGACCAGGCAAAGCCCATTTAAAGCAAGGGTCGGAACCTGAAAACAAAGCGACTTGCCGCCACCGGTGGGCATCAGGGCCAAAGTGTCGTGCCCTGAAATTACAGAATTGATAATCTCGGACTGTAACGGTCTGAACTGGTCAAAGCCCCAATACTGTTTTAAAATCCGGTTAATAGTTTCAGACACCATGCGAAGCTAATGGCTTCCTGTTAATTTATTGGGTTAAGCATTTTTTTCTTATCAATAATTAATAGTTGAAAATTGCTGAACTCTTTGTTCGTAACTTCGTTGAATATCTGCGTATGAAAATTATTTTTGTACCTCTTTAATACGAAGTATGGAATCGACCAATATTAACTATATACCAATACTGATGCAGTTCATATTTGCAGCAGGCTTTGTTGGTATTACCATTTTTGCCTCTTCGCTGATAGGCCCAAGCAGGAAATCCAAGATAAAGGATGCAAACTTTGAGTGTGGAATAAAGCAATATGGCAATGCCCGTATTCCTTTTTCCGTTAAATACTTCCTTGTAGCGATACTTTTCGTGTTGTTTGACGTGGAGGTAATATTCCTTTATCCATGGGCTGCTAACTTCCGTGATCTTGGAATGGATGGTTTGATTAAGATGTTGCTATTCATGGGATTGCTACTCGTAGGCTTCTTCTATATCATGAAGAAAGGTGCGCTGGAGTGGGAATAATCCATAGGGTTGAATATTAAAATTTGAAATGTTGAAATAATGAGTGAAGAATCAAGCAAAGTAAAATTACCGGAGTTTATAAACGGTGACGGTTATCAGCTTACCTCTCTGGATAAGGTAATAGGACTGGCACGCAGTAAATCGCTATGGCCATTGCCATTTGCCACATCGTGCTGTGGTATAGAGTTTATGGCCACTATGGCTTCTACATACGATTTTGCACGTTTTGGTAGCGAAAGGCCTTCTTTTTCTCCGCGCCAGGCAGATATGTTGATGGTAATGGGTACGATAGCCAAGAAAATGGGACCAGTTTTGCGCCAGGTATATGAGCAAATGGCTGAACCCCGCTGGGTAATAGCTGTGGGAGCTTGTGCTTGTAGCGGTGGCGTATTCGATACCTATTCTGTACTACAGGGTATAGACAAGGTTATTCCTGTGGATGTATATGTGCCGGGATGCCCGCCACGCCCGGAGCAGATAATAGACGGCGTAATGAAACTACAAGAACTGGTGAAGAACGAACCTATGCGCAGGAGAAATACCCCTGAGTACAAGGCACTTCTTGCTTCTTATGGCATAACTGTTAACTAGTCCGCAAAAATTCTGAAATGAGTTTAACTAACGATATAATTAAGGAGAAGCTAAGCGCTCAATTTGGTGAGGCAGTTTCTAATTTTGAGGAGCCATGGGGTATGATGACCTTTCATGTGGACCGCAGCAAGGCTATTGAAGTAATGGCTTTCTTGCGTGATGATGAAACGTTGAGGTTCAACTTCTTAACCGACCTGTGCGGTGCGCACCATCCGGATAACGATATAGAATCGCAGTTTTCGGTGATTTACCACATGCATAACTGGCTGGATAATGTACGTATCCGCTTCAAGACTTTTTTGAACGGAGACAAGCCTGCTGTA